>CAWUIW010000009.1:0-28803 GCA_963922515.1 uncultured Rhodobacterales bacterium
CCAGTTTCTTGGCATCGGCCATGGTCGATGTCATTGGCTTATCGCAGATCACGTGAATGCCGCGTTTGAGGAACTCGCGTGCAGCGGCGTAATGCATGTGGTTGGGCGTGACGATCGACACCGCCTCGATGCCAGATTTCAGGCGCGCTTCGCGGATCGCCATCTGCCGGAAGTCATCGTAAATTCGTTCCAGACCCAACGCTTCTCCGGACGCGCGGGACTTTTCGGGGGTAGAGGACAAGGCGCCAGCCACCAAGGTGTAGTGATCATCGATCCGCGCAGCGATCCGGTGGACGCCGCCGATAAACGCATCAATGCCCCCACCAACCATGCCAAGTCGAATACGGCCCGTCAGTTCTTCGTTGCGTCCAGTCACCATCAGTCGATCCCCAGCATCTTGCGGTTTGCGGCTTCGTCGGTGCCGCCATCTGCAAAGTCATCAAAAGCTTTCTCGGTGACACGAATGATGTGATCAGACACGAACTGAGCCCCTTCTCTTGCGCCGTCTTCTGGGTGTTTCAAACAGCATTCCCATTCGACCACGGCCCACCCATCAAAGTCGTTGGCAGCCATCTTGGAAAAGACAGCGCCAAAGTCGACCTGTCCGTCCCCCAGCGACCGAAAACGACCGGCCCGGTCAACCCAGCTTTGGTACCCCGAGTAAACGCCTTGGCGACCCGTTGGGTTAAACTCGGCGTCTTTCACGTGGAACATCCGGATCCGATCCTTGTAGATGTCGATGTTGTCCAGGTAATCCAAGCACTGCAAAACATAGTGTGACGGATCATAGAGCATGCAAGCGCGGGCATGGTTTCCGGTGCGTTCAAGGAACATCTCGTAGGTGATCCCGTCATGCAGGTCTTCGCCAGGATGGATTTCGTAACAAATATCAACGCCACACTCTTCGGCATGGTTCAAAATGGGCAGCCAACGTGCCGCTAGCTCGTCGAAGGCGGTTTCGACCAATCCGGCAGGCCGTTGTGGCCATGGATAAATGTAGGGCCATGCTAAAGCGCCGGAAAAGGTGGCATGCGCGCCGATGCCCATGTTTTTCGAGGCGGACAGGGCCATTTTCACCTGCTCAACTGCCCATGCTTGACGCGCGACCGGATCGCCCCGGACCGCTTCCGCCGCAAACCCGTCGAATGCCGCATCATAGGCCGGATGCACGGCGACAAGCTGCCCTTGCAAATGCGTCGAGAGCTCAGTCACTTCCACGCCGTTCTGCGCGGCCACTCCCTTGAATTCGTCACAATAGGTCGTGCTTTCCGCAGCCGCCGCCAGATCGAACAACCTGTCGTCCCAGCTGGGCACTTGTACCCCCTTGTAGCCGCAATCAGCGGCCCATTTGGTGATTGCGTCCCAAGAGTTGAACGGCGCATCGTCCCCTGCAAACTGCGCGAGAAATAGCGCAGGACCCTTGATCGTTTTCATGTCATCCTCCCAAATTCGACCATCATCCCGGAGGGATGTTGTCTTTGACATATATATCGATGCGAATGCGTTCCTGTGATGCGTTGTACGGCATGTTATCTGCCGTTGCGCGCAGCAGTCGCACAGCGGACCGCACAAGGTGTCCGGTATCCTGCCCAATGACAGCATCAAAGATACCAAGCTTCAATGCTTCGCTTGAAATGGGGGTCAATTCATGTGCGATTACCACGAAGTCATCGGGTTTGGACGTTTCATTCAGGTATTGAACCAATCCGGAATTGCCCGCGGCCGAGGAATAGATCCCGCAAAGATCGGGATACTCGCGAAAGATCTCTGGCAATATACGATAAAGCAAATCCGGATCATCCCGGCCTTCAACGGATGCGGTGACTTCAAGGTGCGGAAACTCTTCCGTCATCACAAGATCAAAGCCCTGGCGCCGTTCCAGATGATCACGGGACAAACGTGAGCCGGTGATCAGCAGAACCTTGCCCGGCCTGCGGACAAAGCGGCCCATCAACCGGGCCGCCGTACGCCCGGCCGATACGTTGTCTATGCCAACGAAATGGTCCCGGTCCGAGCTTGGCAAATCGGATACGAATGCCACAACCGCTATGCCCCGCTCGCGCGTGTGGCGCACGGCGTCGCGCACAGATGGAGTTTCCGGGCCGAACACGGCAACGCCATCAATCTCTTGCGGGTCCAGTGCATGCAAGGACGCGACCAGATCCTGCGCATCAAACGGAGCGACCAGTTGTGTCTTAAGAACTGTTCGGTCGGCAGCAAGCTTTTCGGCCTGCTGCGCTACCTGGTCCTGCAGAGCAGCAACGAATTCATTGGAACTTTTGGGCAGCAGGAACAATAAATTGTAGACGCGGCGCCGGGCCAAATTGGCGGCCGCCGCGTCACGCACGTACCCAAGATCGGTGATCGCCTGTTGCACGCGGTCGATCGTGGCCTGACGAACGCCCGGCCGCTCGTTCAAAACCCGGTCAACCGTTGCCAGACTGACGCCGGCAACCCGCGCAATATCGTTTATTGTTGGCTTTTCAACAATTTCGAGCTTCGGCTTAGACAGTTCAGTTCTCCATTTCCCGCAACAGCCCTTCGAACAGAACAGCAACGGCTTCTGCGCCGGGGTCGTTGTGTCCTTTCAGGTTGCTTTCCGGAACATAGGCGGCACGCCCAGCCTTGGCCCGGTGGATATTGGCCGTGCTGTCGGCCCCGGCCCTTGCCGCTGCGGCCGCCGCCGCAATGCCGTTTGGCAACGCATCCAGAGCAGGCGATAGAGCGTCGATCATCGTGCGGTCACCAACCGAGGCGCCGCCAACTTGGCTGACTCGCTTCAGACCGGCCACCAGTGCCGTCGGCACCGGCGCACCATTTGCGCACGCATCGCCAGCCGCGTTGAAGTAGATCGCAAGGATCACACCAGATGATCCGCCCATGGTCTGCGACAGCTCGTTACCCAAAGCGGGGAACAATTGGGTCAGATCCGCCAGTGGCATCCTGTCCAATCCTTGCTGCAACGCGCGGGCTGCGGTTGCCAGTGTACTGCCCGTATCGCCATCCCCGGATTTTGCGTCCAACTGGTTCAGTGCATCTTCTGAGGCAATCAACAGGTCACAGACGTTTTCAATGATTGACCGGGTGGCGTCGTTTTTCGACGGGATCGGCTCTATCGGCGTCAACCCATCCGGCAACGCTATCACCGGCGGAGAGACGATGGGGGCGAGCCCTGTCCAAGCCGAAATCGGCACCGCGGCCTGCAAGGCGTCCATCTCGGTATCGGTCACCGGCACCACCGAAACCGAAAAACCATGCATGTCCAATGAAGTCATCATCGGTGCCGGACCGACGATATGGGTTGCCAGATTGGCCTGGGCCAAGGAATGCGTCAGGACCGACATTTCCAGCGGCGTGGTGGAACCAAGGTTGTTCACAAGCGCAACGGCCGGTCCGTCGCCCAGCTTTGGTCGCAGCTTTTCCACGACCGTATTCATCGCGGACATGGCCGTGGAAAACTCCACTTGTTGCACGCCCGGTTCGCCATGGATGCCAAGCCCCAGCTCTGCCTTGCCGGCTGCAATACGCTCTTCCTTGGCGGATCCCGGAATCGTGCATGTATCAAGGCTCATGCCGATGCTGATGACCTTTGCGATCACGGCCCGCGCCGCCGCCGCTACAGTTTCCAGGTTTGCACCATGTTGCGCCAAAGCGCCCGCGATTTTGTGCACGAACAACGTCCCTGCGACACCCCGTGGCTGCGGCAAGTCCGGCAAGGCAATATCGTCATCGACAATCACCAACTCGACCTTGCGCCCCAGCGCACGCGCGCGCTCCGCTGCAAGGCCAAAATTCAGTCGGTCGCCGGTATAATTCTTGACGATCAACAAGCAACCCGCTTCGCCAGTGACGGCAAGGATACCGGCAAGAACCGCTTCGACAGAAGGTGAGGCAAACACTTCGCCACAAACCGCCGCGGTCAACATGCCTTCGCCGACAAAACCGGCGTGCGCAGGTTCGTGTCCCGAACCACCGCCCGAAACAAGGGCCACTTTGGACTTGTCCCAATCCGTGCGCAGCACGACCTTGATATGGGGATAGCCATCAAGACGCGTCAGTGCGCCGCCCGACGCCGCAAGCAAACCGTCGATGGCCTCGGTGACCAGGTTTTCCTTTGCATTTAGAAATTGTGCCATCGTTTCCTCCCTTACCTGACCCGCGCGCCGTCATTGTCGAAATACAATGGGTTGTGCGGGGCGATCTTGACCATCGTGTCTGGTGCATGGTCGTCATGGGCATCGGTCAGCGTTGTGAGCGGATGCCCGTTCAATTCCAAATGAAGGCGCGTTTGGTCGCCAAGATGCTCCGCCCGTATCACGCGTGCATCAACGCCATCACCTTGTCGAATGTGTTCCGGTCGCAGCCCAATTTGCGGGCCTTTGTGCGCACCAGGGAACAGTGATGCAGGCAATATGTTGATTCTGGGCAACCCGAGACGACTGGCGACATACACGCTTTTCGGGTTTTCATAGATGTCCCGCGGTGTACCGTACTGAACCAGACGCCCTTCTTCCAACACACCGATATGTGTGGCCATCGTCATCGCTTCGATCTGATCATGTGTCACGTAAAGCAGAGTTGATCCCAGATCGGCCTGAATACGCTTTAGCTCAACGCGCAAGTCCGCACGCAGTTTTGCGTCAAGCGAGCTCAGCGGCTCGTCCATCAAGTAGATGGCCGGATCCCGCACCAGAGCGCGGCCGATCGAGACGCGCTGCATTTCGCCGCCCGACAATTCTGTAGCCTTGTTGTCTAGCTTGTGCGCGATTTGCAGAACCTCGGCGATCTGTACGACCTGCCGAGCCACCTGATCTTCGGGCGTGCGCAAAATCGGGGACCTCAACGGAAAGGCCAGATTGTCCCGAACCGACATATGCGGGTACAGTGAGTATTGCTGGAACACCATCGCTACGTCGCGCTGCGCCGGTGTTTCTATGGCGACATCGCGCCCGCCGATCTGGATCCGCCCGGCATCGAGTTTCTCGAGGCCCGAGATCAGACGCAAGGTTGTTGTCTTTCCTGCGCCCGTTGGCCCCAACAGAACAACAAAGGCACCATCCGGAATGGTCAGTGACATATCGCGTACGGCAACGGTTTTGCCAAAAGCCTTGGTCACGTTTTCAAGTACCACTTCAGCCATGTGCCAATACCCCTTCGTTCAGCGCTGACCGTAAAGCCCGCCCCGAATTTTCGTCGAAGAGCGTAATTGTGTCCGACTTGAACTCGAGACCAACACGCTCATCCACTCGCACGCCTTGTGTCGCATCAATGCGTGCCTTCAACTCGCCATTCGGGCTGTCCAAGGTCACGATCTGGGTTGTCCCCAAGTATTCGGTCGCCAAAACCTTGGCCCTGTACGGGCTGGCATCGTTGAAAGAGATTTTTTCAGGGCGCACACCCAGCACGAGTTGGCCGCCGGTTTCGTCGCGGAGTTCAGGCATGGCGATGCTGGCACCGTCCAGACTGACTTCGGTGGCACCGGCGGCCACGTGCCCGTCGAACCGGAGGAAGTTCATTGACGGGGATCCTATGAAGTTGGCAACAAACATGGTTGCAGGCTTGTCATAGATTTCCTGAGGCGTACCGAATTGCTCTACGACGGCGTTGTTCATCACCACGATCTTGTCCCCCATTTGCATGGCTTCCAACTGATCGTGCGTGACGTAGACGGTGGTGGCGCCCATCCGGTCATGCAGGGCTCTCAATTCTTCGGCCATATGTTCACGGAATTCCGCGTCCAAGGCGCCAAGTGGTTCATCCATCATGAAGGCTTTGGGATTGCGCACGATGGCGCGCCCCAGAGCGACGCGCTGCCGGTCACCGCCCGACAGCCCCCCGACCGGACGATTCAAAATGTCCTCGATACCCAGTATCTTGGAAACTTCGGCCACTTTGTCACGTACTTGCTGCCGAGAGAACCCTTGGGAAACAAGTGGATAGCTAATGTTGCGACGGACATTCATGTGCGGGTAAAGCGCGAACATCTGGAACACGAACGCGATATCCCGTTCTGACGGTGGGCGCTGCCCGATCTCTTCTCCATCCAGGTAGATTTCGCCTGATGTCGGAAGCTCCAATCCTGCGATCATCCGCAAGGTTGTGGTCTTGCCACAACCGGACGGTCCGAGAAGCATGAAGAATTCGCCGTCCTCGATCGTAAACGAGCTTTCCCGCACGGCCGTAAAGTCGCCGAACTGCTTTTTGAGGTTTTTTATGATGATCTGAGCCATGGTTATTCCGGAAAATGGCTGACGATGATGAACATCACGGTGCCAACAAGTGTAACGATGAAGGAGTAGGTAAACGCCCACAGAACAAACGGTTGCATCAGCATCACGACGCCAAGACCGATGAGGATGGTGGCGACCAACTCCCACGGTCCCCGGCGAAAGCGCAGCAAGCCTTTGAAGAACTCAATCATTTGCGAACGGCTCCGAAAGTGATGCCCCGCAGCAGGTGCTTGCGCAGCAGAATTGTGAAGATCATGACCGGCAGCAGGAAGATTGTGGCACCGGCGGCAACAGCCGGCCAATCCAGTCCGCCAATTCCGATGATGGTCGGGATAAAGGGTGGCGCTGTCTGCGCGGTGGCCGAGGTCAGCAACACGGCAAATGCGTACTCGTTCCATGCAAAGATCAGACAGAAAATGGCCGTAGACGCGATCCCCGTGGCGGCCTGCGGCAATACCACTTTGTAAAACGCCTGGAAGCGTGTGTACCCGTCGATCAGCGCGGCTTCTTCGTATTCGCGGGGGATCTCGTCAATGAACCCTTTCAGCAACCAGACCGCCAGAGAAATATTGACCGCAGTATAGAGCAGGATCATGCCAAGATGCGTGTCCGACAGCCCTAGATTCCGGTACATCAGGAAGATCGGGATCGCGACAGCAATGGGCGGCATCATCCGAGTACTGAGGATGAAAAAGAGCAAGTCATCCGCCAGCGGGATTTTAAAGCGACTGAAGGCATAGGCGGCAAGAGTACCCAGAAAGACGCTGAGGAATGTCGACCCGAACCCGATGATAACCGAGTTCATAAAACGCTCGCCGAACTTCGAAGGACCAACGATGACCATGTCATACTGGCGCACAATTTCGTCAGCCCAGTTCTGTGGCGGATTGGCCTCCAGGTAGTCTTGGGTCTGGCGCGTGCGGGTCGTGAAAAGGTTCACGTAGCCTTCTAGGGTGGGCTCGAAAACCACTTTCGGTGGATAACTGATTGCGTCGGGCGGGCTTTTGAAGCCGGTCAGCGCAATCCATGCCAGCGGTATCATCGTGATCAGCGCATAGATGATGACCAAAGTGCCGGCGATCCATTTCGAACGCTGCGATGGTTCGGTGATGGAAAAGCTGCTCATCTTTCTTTCACCTTGTTGAGGGCTTTGACGTAAATCGAGGCCAGCCCGAAGACGGTTACAAACAGGATGATCGCGTAGGCAGAGGCATAGCCGGTGCGCCATTTCTCAAAGGCTTCGCGCTTGAGGTTGATCGACGTGAGCTCCGTGGTCGAACCCGGACCGCCACCGGTCAACTGAACGACAAGATCGAACATCTTGAAGTTTTCAATGCCCCGGAACAACACCGCCAGCATCAGGAACGGCAGCACCATTGGAACTGTGATCGTCCAGAACTGCCGCCACTTGCCGGCCCGGTCGATCTCGGCTGCCTCGTAAATGTAGTCGGGTATGGACCGTAAGCCAGCCAGGCAGATCAACATCACGAACGGTGTCCACATCCACGTGTCGACAATAACAATGGACCAGGGCGCCAGGTTCACTTGCCCAAGCATTTGAAAGCTGGACGGGTCCTGGCCGGTGAAGAACGCAATGATGTAGTTGAACAGCCCGATCTGCGGTTGATACAGGAACTTCCAGAAATTCCCCACTACAGCGGGCGACAACATCATGGGCAACACGATGATCGTGGTCCATAAATCATTGCCCTTGAACTTGCGATTGATCAGCCAGGCCAATGTGAAACCGATCAGCACCTGGAAAAAGATCGTCCAGAACAGAAAGTGGGCCGTGGCCTGCATGTTCAGCCAGATATCGCTGTCGGTCAGGATGCGTTCGTAGTTGCGCAACCCGATGTTCTTGACCTCGCGGCCGATCCGGTTGGCTTTGTAGTTGGTAAAGCTGAGCTGGATCGTCCAGATCAGCGGAAAGATATTGATCGCCAACAGCAAAAAGATGGTTGGCGCAACGAATATCCAAGCGATGGCGCGATCCGACAGCCCCCGAATTTTGCGCGCGACTCGTGTCGGCGTGGATTGGGCTGCGCGGGTGGCAATGTCTGACATAGGCGTACCGGAACTGGGGCGCGGACACGCATGTCCGGCCAACAAGACGATAATCTGTGGGCTTGGCGGGGTTTGGGTGGGCCCGTGGGCCCACCCGGGTCAGGCTTAGAGTTTGCCTTCGTCTTCGAAAACTTCGGTCCAATCCTCGATCAGCAGATCAAGAGCTTCCTTGGCGGTGCCTTGGTCTGCGACGACATAGTCGTGGACCCGTTTCTGCATGGCCAGCAGCAATTCTGCATAGGCTGGCTCTTGCCAGAAGTCCTGAACGGCACCCATCGCATCAAGGAAGTCGCCGGCAAATGGCTGACTGTCCACAAAACCCGGATCGTTCAGTACCGAGTTGTGTGCAGAATAACCGCCCAGCTCCCACCATTTCGCCTGCACACCGGGGTCAGAGAACCACTTGATGTACTCCAATGCGGCATCTTGCTTATCCGAATAGGCCACAACTGAAATGCCCTGTCCGCCAAGTGTTGAGCCCGCCTGATTTTGCGGTGGGTTCACGAAGAAGTCGATCTTGTCGCCACCGGTGTTTGGATCGGCATACAGACCAGGGAAGAAGGCAAACCAGTTCATGGCCATGGCCACCTGACCCGATTTGAACGCATCAAGCGATTCGCCCATGTACGAGTTGGTGTAACCCGGCGGTGTCGCGGTCTTGTAGAATTCCTTGTAGAATTCCAGCGCCTCGACGGCTTCTGCCGAGTTTACCGCGCCCTCCATGTCGTATTCACCCGGGGTGTTCTCGTATTTGAAGCCCCATGGATACAGTGCCGATGTGACGCCCATGGTGATGCCTTCGGAGCCACGTTCGGTAAAGATCGCCGCACCATAAACGGTTTGACCGTCAATCTCGCGACCTTGGAAGAACTGCGCCGTCTCCAACAGCTCTTTTTGCGAGCTTGGTTCTGCCAGATCACGTCCGGTTGCTTCCTTGAACGCGGCCTTGATGTCGTCGCGCTCGAACCAGTCCTTGCGATAGAACCACCCGTTGGCGTCGCCCATAGCGGGAAGCGCGTAGTAGTTCGGCGTGCCTTTGGGCCATGTCGAATACGCGTAGACGGTCGCAGGCGCGAAATCGTCCATGCTGATACCCTCGGCATCAAAGAAGTCGTTCAGCTTTACGTAGTGCCCGTTTTCAGCACCACCGCCGATCCACTGGCTGTCGCCGATCAGCAAGTCGCACAGCTTACCGCCCGAGTTGAGCTCGTTCAGCATGCGGTCTGCAAAGTTTGGCCACGGCACGAACTCAAAGTTCATCGAATGGCCGGATTGGGCCTCGAACTCCTTCGAAAGTTCGACCAGCGCATTGGCGGGGTCCCATGCCGCCCAGCACAGCGTCAGGTCTTCAGCCTGCGCAGAAGCGGACATTGAAGCGGCGGCGACAGCGATTGCGCTGACATAAGTCAGTTTATGTTTGGTCATCCATTCCTCCCTAGCGTGACGCCGACAATCCGAGGACGAACGAATCGCGGCCTACGTTCACCCTAATTGATGTGCGCACCTCAAATCCACCATTCATTTTAAAAAATGCGCCGTTTAAGGCGCGAAAAAGCGAACGCGCTACCAAAATGATGTGCGCACATCAAATCAAGGCTCCAGAACAGAACCCATTTTATGGATTGAATCCAGTATATTATGGGACGCGATGTCGACACGCGGCAAAAGATCGACAAAAATCAGAAATGCCAGCCGACCCGCCACAAAAAGGCGAATGGCCAAGGAAACCATACCACGCGCATGTTGCCATCTTGCCCGTTGGCGGGAAACTTTCGTACTTTCGCCCCTCGGCAAAGGGCATCGGCAAAGGCTGATAGCGCGGCCGTTTTTCGGACATTCAGACCGGTTAGAGCCGCACCACCAACACGGATACATTTGAATAGCGCGCAATCCGCGCCGCGTTGGGACCAATCACGCGATCCGCCAATGCAGGCTTGTGCGCACCAACGATGATGAGATCCGCGCCGCACTTTTTGGCTGCGTCCAACGTTTCTTCATAGGCGGTGCCAATTTCCACGATGCACTGGATTTGGCCGTGATCCGGCAGGACACTGTCAGCCAAATCATGAAGCGCCGCCAGAGCCGCCTCGGACGCCTGTTTCAACGTTCCTTCCTTGAAGAAGGACCCGACAAACGAAGTGCCGTAGTCCGGCAGCACCGTCACAAGACTCAGCTGGGCTTGCTCCAGAGCCGCAATGCGGCCCGCCTCTGTCAACAACGCACGGGCATCATCCAGATGCGTCAAGTCCATCGCGCAAAGTATGTGCTTGCTCATGCTACTGCCTCCTTTGGTTGCCGGCGGCGTTGCAGCAAGAAGATCAAGCCCACCAGCAGCAACGCGGGGATGTAGAACAGTTCTTTTGGGGGACGGTCGGCGGGCACTTCGAGCTCGACCAGTTCCCAGTCCCAGTCGATGCCCAGTTGCTCAGCCGGGCCACCGAAGCTGAGGTTATCAACAAAGATCTTTCCATCTTCTTCCCGGAATTCGATCCCAGACGCATCCAGCAGCCGCGTGGCGCCATCCGGTCCCGTCGCCCCGACCGGCAACAGGTACTTCGCATCGACGGGATCACCGTTGAGGTTTTCACCCATCAGCCGCACCCTGAGAGACGCGTCCTGATTGGCGGCTTCCGCCATAGTGAACAATTCGGAACCGGGTCTGGTTTCAAACTCCGGAGCGAACTGGTTCAGGAAGTACCCCGGCTGGAACAGCACGAAGGCCGCAAACAGCAGGACGGCGCTTTCATAGATGCGTGACTTGACGATGAAATAGTTCATCGTGCCGGCCGCGAACAAAAGCATTGCGATCAGCGCGATGATAAACACAAACACAGCCTGAACCGGGCCAACGTCAATCAACAAAAGGTCGGTGTTGAAAATGAAAAGGAAGGGCAACAGCGCAGTGCGGATCGAGTAGAAGAACGCCTGGAAGCCGGTCTTGAGCGGATCGCCCTTAGAAATCGCCGCGGCGGCGAAACTAGCCAGCCCGACGGGTGGCGTCACGTCCGCCATGATCCCGAAGTAAAAGACGAACATGTGGACGGCTACCAGTGGGACAATCAGCCCAGCTTGTGCGCCCAACTCAACCACAACGCCCGCCATCAGAGACGAGACCACGATGTAGTTCGCGGTCGTCGGCAAACCCATCCCAAGAACAATGGAAATGAGCGCAACGAAAAACAGCATCGCCAACAGATTGCCGCCAGACAGGAACTCGACGAACTCGGCCATCACCTGACCAATTCCGGTCAAGGTCACCGCCCCAACGATGATGCCGGCAACGCCCATGGCCGCGGCCAGTCCAATCATGTTACGCGCACCCGCAATCATGCCTTCGGCGATATCGGAAACGCCCTCTTTCACGCGGGTCGCAAACGCCTGCCCTTCGCCACGGAAAATGGCCTTTAGCGGGTTTTGCGTCAGCAGGATGAAAAGCATCGCGATCGTCGACCAAAAGGCGGACAAGCCCGGCGACTTCCGCTCGATCATCAACAGATACATCAGCAACAGGATCGGCATGATGTAGTGAATTCCGGTCTTGAAAATATCCCGCACCGGCGGAAGGTTCTGCATGCTTTCCAAACTGGATTCCAGATCGGGCTGCTGCGCGGCGAACCGCACGGCAGCAATGTAAGCCACCAGCATCAGTGCAAGAATGACCGACATCGCCGCCCCACCGGCGGCGGCGTAAATCGCATCCACGATGACGCCTGTCAGGAACAGCAAGCCACCTGCAATCACGATCGAAATCGCGATGATGAAAATGGCGCCCAAGATGAACTTGACTGGGTGCATGCGCGAAGTGCCGGTCATACCGGACTTCAAAGCCTCAAGATGCACGATGTAGACCAGAGCAACATAAGAAATGGCCGCTGGCACAATCGCTGTTTTCACAACCTCAACATAAGAGATGCCGACATACTCGGTCATCAGAAAGGCAACCGCGCCCATGACCGGCGGCGTGAGCACACCATTGATTGATGACGAAACCTCGACCGCGCCCGCCTTGGTGGCCGGAAAGCCCACGCGTTTCATCAAGGGAATGGTAAACGTTCCGGTTGTCACAACGTTGGCGATGGACGCCCCAGAGATCAAACCGGTCGCCGCAGACGCAATGACCGCCGCCTTGGCAGGCCCGCCCCGAAGGTGCCCAAGTGCGGCAAAAGCCAATTGCAGAAAGTAGTTGCCCGCGCCAGTTTGATTGAGCAGCGCCCCGAACAGAACGAACAGAAAGACAAAGCCCGACGACACGCCCAAGGCCACGCCAAAGACACCCTCGGTCGTAAGCCACATATGGCTCATCGCCTTTTCGAACGAGGCACCCTTCCATTGCACGACCTCGGGCAGCCCCGACCACGAGCCAAAAAAGACGTAGCTGAGGAAGAACAATGCCACCGCCATCAGCGGCACACCCAGCGACCGCCTTGCCGCCTCTAGCAACAGGATCAAGCCGATACCGGCCACAACGACGTCTGTGGTGCTCGGGTTTCCGGTACGGTCTGCAACTCCGCGATAGTCCCACCACAGGTATGATGCAGCGGCTGCGCCCACCAATGCGATGACCCATGTCAGTGCAGGGATATGGTGTCGCGGCGACGATTTAAGTCCAGGAAACGCGAGGTAAGCCAACAACACGGCGAACCCAAGATGGATGGCCCGCGTCTGCGTGTCGTTCCAGACAAAGCCCACTATGAACGGCAAGGGCGACGCAATCCACAATTGGTAAAGCGCCCAGCACAGCGGCAGCACCCATAGGGCCCGCCTGCCAAATGCGTCCTTGGGCATCCGCCCGCCGGTATCGGAATCGGCGACAATGTCCTGAAGCGCCGGGTCCATGCCGGTGTCGTTGCGCGCGTCTGTCATGCGTCCCCCGCTGTGTCCTTTGGACCAAGGGCACGAAATGGCGCGCGCCCTTGGTCTATGTGCATGGCCTTGCAATGCAAGGCAGCGGAGCGCCTTACATCAAGCCCGCTTCTTTATAGTACTTCTCGGCACCTGGATGCAGCGGGGCGGACAGGCCATCTTTGACCATCTGCTCTTTTGTCAGGCGGCCGAATGCCGGATGCAGCTTTTTGAAATCATCGAAGTTTTCAAAGATCGCCTTAACCAGCACGTAAACAACCTCGTCCGATGTCGATGCGTCGGTGACAAACGTTGCCTTTGGGCCCCATGACGCGATGTCCGCATCGTTACCAGGGTACAGACCACCCGGGATCGTTGCTGCCGCGTAAGCGGCGTTTTCTGACAGAACAGTGTCGGTGCCGGATGTGGTCAGATCCAGGATCTTGATATCGCAAGTCGACGTGGCTTCCATCGACGACCCGTTCGGCAGACCAGCCGCCCAGATGGCTGCATCCAGCTTGCCGTCGCACAGGGCAGCAGACTGCTCGGATGATTTCAGCTCTGCCGCCAGCGCAAAGTCATCCGGCGAAACGCCGGCTGCGTCCATCAGTACACCCGCAAGAACGCGTGTGCCCGAACCCGGGTTGCCGATGTTGACCCGCTTGCCCTTCATGTCGGCCACGGAATTGATGCCGGAATCGGCCCGAACCATCACGTGCATGGGCTCTGGATGCACCGAGAACACAGCGCGCAGATCGCCGTATGGCTCATCGTTTTCAAACGCGCGCACACCTTCCATGGCCGCAGACTGGACGTCTGACTGGACGACACCAAAGTCAAGTTCACCTTCGCGGATCGTGCGGGTGTTGTAGACCGACCCCCCCGTTGACTCGACCGAGCACCGCACGCCGTGATCCTTGCGGTCTTTGTTGACCAAACGGCAAATGGCGCCGCCGGTCGGATAGTAAACGCCCGTCACGCCACCGGTTCCGATGGTGATAAACGTTTGCTGAGCCTGGGCCATTCCCCCGGCCGCAGCAACGGCAACGACGGCAGCCGTTAGTTTCAGTTTCGCAAACATGGTAATCTCCCTGTTCAAGTGCTTGCTCAAATCTTCACGGACTCCAGGTTTCTCCCAAAGCGTGAACTTGGATTTCCGCATCGCGGATCATGTCTTCGGCGCCCTCACCGGCCCGTGCCAGCAACATTGTTACGATTGTTTCGATCAATACCAGCGTTGCGGCATAAGAGGAAAAAAACTGCGGGCTCTCGGTGGGCACGACCATGCCAAGGCTGGCGAACTCCAAAGCCGGAGCAGCATGGCTGTCGGTGATCAGAATGACGGGAATGTCGCGATCCCGCGCGGCCTGCAACGCCGAGACGGTCCGACGCGCATAAGGTGCCTTGGCAATCGCAAGCAGCGCATCATCCGGGCCAAGGCGCGCCAGCGTGGCGGCCAGGGTCGTGCCATTTCGTCCAGCCACGAACCAATGCGGTGTGAACCAATGCGCCAGGTAAGCAAAGTAGTCAGCAAACCCTGCCGAGCCCAGTGATCCGACCAGCAAAACATTCTTGGCCCGATGCAGAATATCCACGGCCCGTTCCAGTTGGTTGGCGGTCATATTCTGATCGAGCTTTTCGATGTTGGTGATGCAAGCCGCAGCCTGACGGGTCAGATAAATGCTTGCATCGTGCGGCACAGCCGCGGCGCGAAGCGACTGCGCCCGGTCGGAAAAGGATTCCATTTTCCGGCCCATTGCTGTGCGCGCATCTTCACGCATCGACTCATAGTCTTCATAGCCCAAAGCTCGCGCCAAACGCGAAAACGTTGCCGGAGAAACGCCGCTGGTCGCCGCCAAAGAGCGAAGCGACCGTGTCGCAATATCGACTGGGTTTTTGGCCACGTAATCCGCCGTGACCTGCAGCTTGTCGCTGAGCCCGGCATAGTTTCGGCTAATGCGTTCTTCAATGGTCACGGCGACGGACAAAAATGACTTCCCCCATTTGAAACGGAATGTTTCAACTGTATTGCGTGTTGTCAATTGCTGAAACGCATGTTTCAAAGAGTGCAGCAACTTAAGGCGTGCAAAAAATGTCATTGCCCAACCAGGCATCGGTCGTCGTCATTGGTGGTGGCGTGATGGGGTGTTCCACACTGTATCACCTCGCCAAGTTTGGCGCCGATGCGATTCTGTTGGAACGCAACAAGTTGACCTCGGGGACAACTTGGCACTCTGCAGCGCAAGTCCGGGCATTGCGATCGTCGCGCAACTTGACGCGCATGATCCAGTATTCGGTCGAGTTGTATGGTCAACTGGAAGCTGAAACCGGGCAGAATGTGGGTTGGATTCAGGAAGGATCGCTATCCATTGCGACCAATCCCGACAGGCTTGCGCTGATCCGGCGGCAAGAAGCCTTGGCGCATGCGTACGGTATCCCTGCGCAGTCAATCTCGGCGGCGGAAGCGTCGGAAAGATGGCCCTTGATGAATGCAAACGATGTCATGGGGGCCGTGTGGTCGCCTGACGACGGGCGCGTGTCGCCGTCGGATGTCTGCGCGGCATTGATCAAAGGCGCCAAGGCCAAGGGCGCACGGATTTTCGAAGACACGGGCGTGACCCGCATTCTCACGACAAATGGCCGGATCACAGGGGTCGAAACCAACCAAGGCGCGGTGATATGCGATGCGATCGCCATTTGCTCCGGTCTTTGGTCGCGCGATGTAGGTGCCATGGGCGGTGCGCAGGTGCCCCTGTGGCCATGCGAACATTTCTACCTTCTGACCAAACCGGTCCCCGGCATCACAGGCAACATGCCAACGCTCAGCGACCACGACAATTACCTGTATATTCGCGACGATTCCGGGGGCTTGCTCGTCGGGTGCTTTGAACCAATGGGCAAAGCAATTGCGCCGGGAATGCTGGATGAGAGCTTTGCCTTTGGGTTGCTTCCGGAAGACTGGGATCACTTTGAACCAATGATGGTCAACGCCCTCAACCGGCTCCCGGCGTTGGCACAGGCCGAAGTCAAGATGCTGCTCAACGGCCCGGAGAGTTTCACGCCGGACGGCTCCTTTATGCTGGGAGAGACTGCAGAAACCCGTGGCCTGTTTTTGGGATGTGGGATGAACTCGATGGGTGTGGCCGCTGGCGGCGGTGCGGGCATGAACCTGGCGCATCTAGTTGTTCACGGACACACCGCCTACGACTTGTCCGAGGCCGACGCAAAGCGGTTTGCGCCAGCGTTCAATTCAATACGGCATTTGATGAACCGGGCGCCAGAAATCCTGGGCACACATTACGAAATTCCTTTTCCGGGTCGGCAATTGAAGACCGCGCGCAACCTGCGCCCTTTGCCCTTGCACGATCGATATGCACATGCCCATGCTGTATTTGGTCAGTTCTATGGATGGGAACGGCCCCTATACTTTGGCAAGCCAACAAAACCAAACCTGACTTTTGATCGACCGGACTGGCATGATGCGGTGTCGCGCGAAGTTCGCACCGCACATGAAAACGCGGCCATTTTTGATGCCACGTCCTTTGGCAAGATCGAAGTCACCGGACCCGATGCCGAGGCTTTCTTGCTGCATGTCTGCGCAGGGTACGTCAACCGCCCACCCGGATCGGTCATTTATACGGCCATGCTGAACGAACGCGGCACTTTTGAAAGCGATCTGACCGCACAGCGCATTGCTTCCGACCACTACCGGCTTTTTGTCGGTACGACCGCCATCAAGCGCGATCTGGCATGGCTTCATCGCCATCGCAAAGACTTTGATGTCGCGCTGAGCGACTCCACGGAAGACTATGCAACACTTGCTTTGATGGGCCCTCGCGCCGCGCAAATCGTGGCTGAAACCGGCGCACCGGAGTTGAACGATCTTGGCTATTTCAAAGTCGGCCCTGCACATATCGCAGGCAAGCATGTGCGCGCTGCCCGAATGTCCTATGTTGGCGAAGCGGGGTGGGAAATTACAATGAAAGCAGAAAACGCTGGCGCTGTTTATGATGCTTTGGTCGCGGCCGGGGCGCATCCTGCCGGGCTTTACGCGCAAACGTCGATGCGGATCGAGAAAGGGTTTTGCGCGATGGGCCACGAATTGGACAGCGATGTCACGCCTATCGACGCCGGTCTCGACTTTGCCACCCGAAAGTCCGGTGGCTTCGTCGGCGCAGACGCGCTGTCGGCCAAGCGCGCATCGGGAACCGCATCACGCGTTGTGTCCTTGCGATTTCTGGATGACACGGCTGTGCCGCTTGGTCATGAGCCGGTGCATTCCAACGGTCAAATCGTTGGCCAGACCAGTTCCGCAGCATACGGGTTCCGCGTTGGTGCGCCGATTGCGTTGGCCCATGCCGAACCACTGACCGACGGGCAACGTGTGACGGTCGATATTGCCGGCATTCACTATCAGGCCGAAGTAAAACGCGGCCCGCTTTTCGACCCCACCGGTCAAAGGATGCGTGCGGATGCCGCCGCCGGTCCAAAAGAACCGCACGACAGTCTGGATTGAAAAGGCCACGCCATGTCTCACGTCTTTCCCCGCCACTGCAAATCTCAGCCGCCGCGCGCGGTGCGTGGCCAAGGATGCTACCTGTATGATGAAGCGGGCAAAGCCTATCTGGACGGATCCGGGGGCGCGGCGGTCTCCTGCTTGGGTCATGGCGACCCGGACGTGATCGCCGCGGTTCAAGACCAAGCTGCGCAACTGGCCTTTGCGCACACCGGTTTCTTCACGTCAGACCCGGCCGAAAAGCTGGCCGATTTGCTGGTTGACCACGCTCCGGGCGATCTTGATCGCGTATACTTGGTGTCGGGCGGATCCGAAGCGACCGAAGCGGCAGTAAAACTCGCGCGTCAGTATTTTGTGGAAATCGGCCAGCCCCAGCGCCGCCATTTGATCGCGCGGCGCCAGAGTTATCACGGCAACACTCTGGGCGCCTTGGCCGCAGGCGGCAACGCGTGGCGACGGGCACAATTTGCCCCGCTCTTAATCGATGTCAGCCACATTGCGCCCTGCTATGAATACATGGACCGGCGCGATGATGAAACGCCGCACGAATACGGACAACGCGCAGCGCAAGAGCTAGAAGACGAAATCCTGCGCCTTGGGCCAGATACGGTCATGGCCTTTATGGCCGAACCGGTGGTCGGGGCCACGATGGGGGCGGTCCCGGCCGTTGAGGGCTATTACCGCCGAATCCGGGACATCTGTGACCGGTACGGCGTTTTGCTAATTTTAGACGAGGTCATGTGCGGCATGGGCCGAACCGGCCATCTTTTCGCTTCTGACGCAGATGGGATAGCCCCCGACATTGCGTGCATCGCCAAAGGCTTAGGAGCAGGCTATCAGCCCATTGGCGCTATGCTGTGTACCCGCTCGATTTACGCGGCCATCGAAGAAGGCAGCGGGTTTTTCCAGCACGGGCATACCTACCTTGGGCACCCCGTTGCGGCGGCTGCGGCGCATGCGGTGCTGACCAAACTGGTTGATCAGGGGCTTGTGTCCCGTGCCGCACGCATGGGCGAGATACTGCATGGCGCGCTTCAGGACCGGTTTGCCCAAAATGCTCATGTCGGCGATGTGCGCGGGCGTGGATTGTTTCTGGGTCTCGAGCTGGTCGAAGACCGCGAACAGAAGCAACCATTTGCCTCGGACAGAAAAGTGGCCGCGCGCGTCAAGGCAGCGGCGTTTGAAGCCGGCCTGATCTGTTACCCGATGGCCGGCACCCGTGATGGGAAATCGGGAGACCACGTGTTGCTGGCGCCGCCGTTCATCATCAACGACGATCAAGTTGCCGAATTGGTCCACAAGCTAAGCGTCGCAATCGACACGGCGACGCGATAACGCGTGGTCCTGCCGCCAAAAACCGTGATGACAAACTGGCGATCCCTGAAGGACTCGAACCCTCAACCTGCTGATTAGAAGTCAGCTGCTCTATCCAGTTGAGCTAAGGGACCGCATGGACCCTTATTGCGGGGTTTCAGGATGCGGTTCAAGCAACAAACGCATGAAAACACTGTTTGGATCCTCGGTGTATCCAAAGATCGGCCCGCAGTATTCAAAGCCCAACCGTTCGTACAGCCCGCGGGCCGCATCATACTCCGGCAAAAGGTCTGACCCGGTTTCAAGAACCATTGCCTTGGCACCATTGGCCCGCGCCACGTGCTGCAGATGGGTCATGATATCCCGCGCAACGCCTTTTCCGCGAGCCTGTGCAGCGACATGGACGGATTTGACCTCGACCTCCCCCTGCCCGAGGTCCTTCAGCCCGCCCACACCGACCGCGATGTCGTTTTCAAAGATGGCAAACAGTTCCACACCATCGGCGGCCATGTCCGCAGCAGACATCGTGTGGTTGCTGGTTTGCGGGGTTGCGTCCCACGAATGGTCAAGGTGCGCGACAATCAGATCCTGCACCCGGCGGTCGGTGGGCAAAATGCCTTCAACCCTGCGCCGGGTCAGTGGGTCCACGCTCCGCGGCGGTCGGTCGCAAAGTTTTCGCCGTATCCGCGGGCGCGGATATTTGGCTTGCGCTTTTGCGGCTCAAACACCAAGGCCTCAATACCCTTGTCCGCGGCATACGCCAACGCGGCTTCTTTTGTTTCGAACCGCAGCCGCACCTGAGACTGCGTGTCATCCGAAGACGTCCAACCCATAAGTGGATCAACCTCGCGCGCGGAGGCCGGCGCATACTCAAGCACCCAAATATGCGTTTTTGCTTGGCCAGAGGACATGGCGGTTCTGGCAGGCTGGTATATCCGTGCGCGCATGGGGCATCTCCGCTAAACTCCATGTGTTGTATGCGAAAGCTGTGCGCGCTGCGCAAGCCGCGATTTGTCTCACATCCCCGCCATTTGCTGGCATAACCCCGAAATGGGCACTCAATACATGGCTCCTGACACATCCTGTCACCAGTGCCCCTTGAAGCAGCCGTGAGGGATGGCACATTGAAGGGCCAAGGAGACGCCCATGCCCTACGCTCATTCCGACAAAACCGAAGCTGCGCTGATCCACGCTGCAGAAGATGTCCGCCTGAGAGAAAAACTGGAAGGTGGACGCGATTTTGTGATGCATACCGAGTTTGCGCCAGCAGGCGATCAGCCGACGGCTATTGCGGAACTGGCGCAAGGGGTGCGCGATGGAGACCGCGACCAAGTGCTGCTTGGCGCGACTGGAACGGGCAAGACCTTCACCATGGCCAAGGTGATCGAACAGACCCAGCGCCCGGCAATCATTCTGGCCCCCAACAAGACATTGGCCGCCCAGCTATACGGCGAGTTCAAAGGGTTTTTTCCGGAAAACGCGGTCGAGTACTTCGTCAGCTACTACGATTACTACCAACCAGAAGCCTATGTGCCGCGGTCCGACACCTACATCGAAAAAGAAAGCCAGATCAACGAACAGATCGACAGGATGCGGCACTCCGCCACTCGTGCGCTCTTGGAACGGGATGATGTGATCATCGTGGCATCGGTGTCGTGCATTTACGGCATCGGATCAGTCGAAACCTATGGCGCCATGACCCAGGACATCAAGGCCGGTGGGATGTACGACCAGCGTCAGGTCATCGCCGACCTGGTGGCGCAACAATACCGGCGCAATGACCAGGCCTTTCAGCGCGGCTCGTTCCGGGTGCGCGGCGATAGTCTTGAAATCTGGCCAGCCCACTTGGAAGACCGCGCATGGAAACTGTCCTTCTTTGGAGAAGAGCTGGAAAGCATCACCGAGTTCGACCCTCTGACCGGTGAAAAAGCCAGCACGATGGACCGGATACGGGTTTATGCAAACTCGCACTACGTGACGCCGAAACCCACAATGAACCAAGCCGTCGTCAACATCAAAAAAGAGCTGCGCCAGCGGCTCGACCAATTGGTGAACGAAGGCCGCCTGCTGGAAGCCCAAAGGTTGGAGCAACGAACCAATTTCGATCTGGAAATGCTGGAAGCGACAGGCGTGTGCAACGGGATCGAGAACTATTCCCGCTACCTGACCGGTCGGGCCCCCGGTGAACCGCCCCCTACCCTTTTTGAGTTCATCCCGGACCACGCCATCGTTTTTGCCGACGAGAGCCACGTCTCGGTCCCCCAGATCGGCGCCATGTACAAAGGCGACTACCGGCGCAAGTTCACCTTGGCCGAGCATGGGTTCCGCCTGCCCTCGTGCATGGACAATCGACCCCTCAAATTCGAAGAATGGGACGCAATGCGCCCGCAATCGGTGTACGTGTCTGCGACCCCTGGCGGGTGGGAACTGGATCAGTCCGGTGGTGTTTTCACCGAACAGGTGATCCGCCCCACGGGTCTTTTGGATCCAGAGGTGGAAATCCGGCCAGTCGAAATGCAGGTCGACGATCTACTGGACGAAGTGCGCAAGGTTTCAGCCAGTGGCTACCGCACGCTGGTGACCACTTTGACAAAGCGCATGGCCGAGGACCTCACCGAGTACATGCACGAACAGGGCATCAAGGTGCGCTACATGCATTCTGATATCGACACGCTGGAGCGGATCGAGATCCTGCGAGATCTTCGGTTGGGCGCCTTCGACGTATTGATCGGCATCAACCTCTTGCGCGAGGGGCTCGACATCCCCGAATGCGGTTTGGTGGCAATCCTGGATGCCGACAAGGAAGGTTTTCTCAGATCTGAAACATCCTTGATCCAGACCATTGGCCGCGCTGCGCGAAACGCTGATGGTCGTGTCATCATGTATGCCGACAGCATCACCGGCTCAATGGAACGGGCCCTGGCGGAAACCAACCGCCGCCGCGCCAAACAGGTGGCCTATAACGAGGCCAACGGCATCACGCCGGAAACCGTGAAGAAAAACGTCGAGGATGTCCTGGCGGGCCTCTACAAAGGCGACACCGACATGAACCGAGTCACCGCCACGGTCGACAAACCGCTTCACGGCGGCAACCTCGAAGCCGTTCTGGATGGCATGCGCGCCGACATGCGCAAGGCCGCCGAGAACCTCGAATTCGAAGAGGCCGCCCGCCTCCGCGACGAAATCAAACGCCTCGAAGCGGTCGATCTCGCCATCGCCGACGACCCCATGGCCCGCCAATACGCGGTGGAGAAAGCTGCCGAAGACGCCGTGAAGACGAAGGGCCGCTCAACCGCCGGTCGGGCTGGGCAGCGTGGAGGGAATGTGAGGAGGCGGAAGCGGTAGCTAAGGCCGGACAGTTATCGAGTGAATGCCGGCTCAACAGCCATCCAGTTGACGCTTGCCCCAGAAAAGGAAGTTAGATACGCTCCGGAAATAACTATTTCAAAACCAGTTGTACTTGCGTTTTCGACTCTCAACCCAAAAGTTGGCGATGGCGAACGATAGTATGCTTCCATCCGCGAAAGGGATATGAAGACATTGGGAATCGTGTCATATTCCTGAGAAAATTTAATCTCTATTCTATCAAGATCTTGCCATTTGTCGCCCGACGGTCGTGATGCATGAGGAAAACTAACGACTCCCATAGACAAACCTGACAACCTTCCGATCACTCTGTCGTAGTCCTCCCCAAACAATTCGCTTAATTGTTCCTCAACAATATCTTCAGAAGATGCCTCAATCAGCTCGATAATTTCTGTTTCGGAAGCCCGAATTTCCTCCTGTATTCGAAAGGCAATCGTCTGAGGAATCTTATTTAGATCGAAGTACCCCAGAGCTGCGATAGTGGTTGTACCGACTAAAATCGCAGGCCCAAGAATAATCCACAGTCGTCTTTCGGAGACCTTGCTCTTAAGTTGCTCCTCCAAGACCACAATACGCTGTATCAAATCGTTGTTTTCTTGGACCATCAAGCTTACCTCTAAAGTATAATGAATTCAAAAAGCCCGAAACACTATCATACGTTCCAATGACATAAAACGGGCGCTTCGAATTTGATCCCGGTTAGGCTAATTTTCGGCGTTATTATGGCCTTGTAAGAATAAATAATCCATAAAAACTTGCACCTAAGTTACAGTCAAAAAAAAAGTCAGCGATTTCAGCGACCAACACCGGATGCCCCAGAGGGCGGGTTTCTAAAACACCTCTGACCAACGTCCCACACAGACGAACGCAGGTATCCACGAGCCTCAAAACTCGTCGGTCACTCCTACGTCTCTGGGTAAGGTTTCGCTGACTTTCCCACCCAACCCGGCATCTCTAGGCTGATCTCATTTCATATCTGCATATGGGAGAGCCCTATGTCTCAACTCACTGCAGGGTTTATATTTTGTGTCGTTACTGCCGCCCTCGTGATCGTCGGCGACGTTCTTTTAAAGCTTGCCGCGGAAGGCGATCGGTCGATTTGGTCCGGCGACGTCTTTGCAGGCTGTGCGATTTACGCGCTCTCCGCGATCTTCTGGTTCTACGCGATGCGCGAGATCACGCTGGCCCAGGCTGCGGTGGCCTACTCGATGCTGACCCTGCTCGCCCTCTCTGCCATCGGCGCGCTCTGGTTCGAAGAGGTGCTCCGCGCCCGCGAATACTTCGGCATCGCCTGCGCGATCACCGCCATGGTCCTGCTGGCCCGGGTCACCTGACAGGATCCGCGCCAACACCGGCATCCGGCGTAGGGTGGGTTTCCAACCCACCGCCTCGGGCCCTCACACACAGGACCAAAGGCGCGGCAAATGGCCCCCCGAAAACTGTACAAAACGGTCAAACCCAACCGAACCGAATGTACAAAACGCACAAACCCCATTCCCTCGCGCGTGATCCACTTCACAGCGCCCGCGCACGAAACCTGCCACCCTGGCCCCAATGCTTATTCCAGGAGTCCCCCATGTTTCGTTTCGCCCAAGCCGCATTGCTCGCCCTCATCACCGCCACCGCGGCCCAAGCCCAAGAGGTGCGCGTCAATTTCCTCTGCGATCTTGGCGGTGCGCCGGCGCAGATGGCCATGTTCGTGCACTATCAAAACGCGTTTGGTATCTCGGTCGGGCCAACCCGCCAGATCTCTGGTGTTTTTCCGACAGGGGTGAATGTCTACACAGCAGGCCAAGTCTCGAGCCACGCGGCCACCTACACCTTCCGCGGCGAGAACCAATTCGCTGACTTCGTCGACCACACCACGGGCCAACGCTTTCGCGTTGAATGGGTGCTGGATGCCGGGCGCAATGGCGTGTGGATGCGCGTGAACCCGTTTGGCGACACGGCCACCTACTTCTGCGCGTACAAGGGTTTAGGCTGACGCGGCCAAACCCTCGACCGGGCCGAGACACCATCACGGAGGCGCACAATGCCCTTACTTGTTCATTACACTCTGAAGACAGCCGATGATCACGGTGCGCAAATTACCGCCATACAAGCGCTGGTCGAAGATTTGAAGGCCGAAGGTCTGCCCGGCACGAACGGCTTGCACTACACCTGCTTTGCCACGGACGATCCGACACGGTTCGTCGGTGTGCTAGAATACGGCGGAGAGGACGGCAAGCAAGCCTTTCTGAACAGCGCGGCTTTTGCACGGTATCGAGAAACGGTCGCTCCCATCTTTGCCAACCCACCGCAAACAACACCGCTTAAACCCGTTTCGGCCACGCGGGCCTAGCCGGCAAAACCTGTTTTTAAAACCACGGGCACCACGATCTCTTCCTCGTCGGTGAGGTGCCGGTCGAGAAGGCTGGAAAAGTGCGTCAGGCGCTCTTGGAACGCCATGGCGCTGCCGCCGCCGTTCAGGACGGCGTTGGCCCCCTCTGCCATCCCGTGCAACAGCTCGTCCATGGCCTGGTGGTCGCTCTCCAGCAGATCAAAAGCACGCTCGATACTCGTATCCAGCCGGATCAGCTCGGGGAAGTAATGCGTGTCTTCGATGTGGTGATGGCCGTGAAGCTCGTTCAGCAGCGTGCTGCCCAGGCGCGACAGGCGCGGCGCGTAGGTGTCGAACGCCATGTTCTGACCTTCTAGCGCCTGCAGATCCGCCTGCATGATATCGACCAGCCGGCGGAACATCATGTGCCGTTCCATCCAGAATTGCACCATCCCGTTAAAATGAACGTGGCGCTCCCAGCCGTCTCGTGGAAACTCTTCGACCAACGCCCGCAAGGCCGGCGGCAGACCGGCCCGCGTGTGCAGCGACAACTCGCTCGGCTGTGTCATTGGCCGGGCGGGGCGACGATCAGACCCGGGTTCAGCAAATCCGGTAACTTGACGTCTGGCATTGGCAGGCCATCGGGGAAAACCGGCCCGCCCTTGGGCGGTTCTTCCGGCACGCAATCGGGGTTGACCAGACACCCGAGGTCAATTTCCTGTGCCAAAGCCTCCGAAGCTGCGAGCAAAAGGAGAAGACACGCTGCAAAAGACGATGTTCTTGGACGGTACCGCATATGATTTGACCCATTCGTCCTCTAGCTTTGCCGCGCCGTTGGGCGTGATCAGAAAGTAGTGATTGGTTTTGTCCTTGGCAATGAACCGCAGCCTTTGGTTTTGCCCGGCCTGCTCGATCAATGTTTGCAGGGCCACCTCGCGCGGGTTGCTGCCTTCGGCGGATATGGCACAGGCGGCCACGCGGCCGGCACCATTTTCCAGTGCCTTGGCCTGTACCGACGCCATGTAGGAGCCCAGCGAAATCGACATGCCGGTCAGCAGGCAAAACGCCAAAAAGTACCCAACGATCTCCACGATAATGATCCGCGAATGATGGGCCAGCAGCATAACCCCTGTGAACGCGACAAGAATGATGAGGATGTAAATCGCGCTTTCCAGCGAGATGAAAAAGAACAGACCGCGAAAAATGAACTCGAACAACGACATCTCGAGCTGGAACAGGGAAATCCCGAACATGCCATAGAACGAGTTGGCATAGCTGTAGCCAAAAATCCAAGACGCCGCCAAAAGGCCGCCGATCATGATCTTGGCGGTTTCCGCCAGCAGGTCGTCTGACGACCAAATGCGCGCCATGAGTCCCCGGCGTTCCCCATTCTCTGATGCTTGGTCGGCCATCTGTCGCCCACGAAAATTCTTGTTCGATTTCAGTTGGTAGCGCGCAAACACGTTGGCGGCAAGCTGCCGATATGCGCAGCTATGTCCTTGACCAGCCCCTTGTGCCACGGGCCTTGAAGCGCCATGGTTGCAGGGCAGATTTTCACCAAACAGAGTTGTCCCATGCCCCGCATCGCACTTTTAGCCGCCATTCCGATCCTCTCCATCGCGTCTGCCTGTTCCAACACGGGTGCCAATTATACGCCTATTGTCGATGGGCCAGTCGGCCCCAACTACAACGCCGACCTGGCGGCCTGTCAGCAACTGGCGGCATCTAACCCGACCCTCAGTGGTGACGATGCTGCAACGATTGCCACAACCGCCGGCGCTGCAGCCGCCGGCACGGCGATCGTTCGCAACACAGGCAACAACGTTCTGGATGCGGCCGTCATTGGTGCAGTTGTCGGCGCAGCTGGCGCCGGGTTGCAGAACGTGCAGGAACAAGAGGCGATCGTTCGCAATTGCATGCGCGGCCGCGGTTACAACGTCGTCGGCTAAGCCGGAACGTCGAAAAAAGACACCCGCCTTGTCCAAATCGCGACAAGGCGGCAACGCTCTCTAAGGCATTTAAATGAAAATGAAAATTCTTTCCGCTGCCATTTTCTTCGCCAGCTTGGCAGCGACACCCGGCGTGGCCTTTGATCTGAAATTCTCAAATTCCGTGAGCGGACAGACCGCATCGGGCATTTCCAGTTGCGGCGGTGTGTCTTGCAGCGCAAGAGCTGTTTCGGACGCAGCCGCCGACCTTAAAAAGCGGCCGGATTACAAAACCGCGGCCAGACACCTAGAAAAAGTGGCCAAGGAGGCGAAGAGGTGCGGCGATACATGCAACATGGATCGTTACGACAAAGCGTTCGACAAGGCCTACAAATACATCAGCACGCACAAGAAGGAAGAAATCCGCGCATTGAAACCTATTCTGGACGAAATGGGCAAAAACGGTCCGCAAGAACCGATCGGATCGATCGGTATACGCGGTTGAGCCGGGTGCGGGCCCTCTGGGCAATGCTCCTGTATTGGGGGCTCGCCTCTTCATCCTTTGCGTGGGAAGCGAAGAGCGGGGCGATCTGTATCCTTGATCATCAAGAGCCTATCGCCGAGGTCCGTCTGACATACGACCCGGCGATCCCCGAATACAGCATCACCGTTCGTCGAGCCGACAGCGATTGGCTCGCAGCGCCGCTCTTTGGTATCACCTTTGACGGCTCCCGAGGATTATCGATCACGACGAACCGCCACGACGTGGATGGGCCCAGCGTGACAGTCCGCGACTCAGGCTTCGGTAACGTCTTGAACGGCTTGGAGTTCAACGACACCGCAACTGCGGTATTAGGCCAACAAACGGTCACCGTTTCGCTTGAAGGCGCAGCGCCTGAAGTGCAAAAATTCCGGGCCTGCACAACGGCTCCCATAGCTTGACCAGCGCGGATCGATGAGGCGACTGCGCGCGGATGTAGACCAAACCAGCAAGGCCACTTAAGCTGTATTCATGGCACTGTTAGCATTTGATCACGTCAACCTTCGGACCACGCGCCTGGAAGAGATGAAAGAGTGGTACGCGACTGTTTTGGGCCTGCATACAGGTGAGCGCCCCGATTTCCCGTTCCCCGGCGCCTGGCTTTATCTGGGCGAGCGCGCTGTTGTTCACTTGATTGGCGTGTCAGAAGCAGACACCCCGACACCGAGGTTGACCCTTGAGCATTTCGCGTTTCGCGCAAATGACTACAAAGGCTTCAAGCAGCGTTTGGACGATCGTGGCATCCCATATCGCGTAGGCCAGGTACCCGGATTGCCGATCGTGCAAGTCAATGTCAATGATCCGGATGGGAACCACATTCACATCGACTTTGAAATCGCGGCGGGTCCCTAATCGCTTGTTGCGTCGGTGTCTGACTCGGACCCATTTTGCCCGAGCGTGTCGATCCCGCTTGTGGCAGTGATTTCCGATGCAATCTCTCGCGCCCAATCGCCAATAATCGGAATGAAGTCAATTTGGCTCAGCATGTACAAAAACACAGATACCAGGATCGAGGCGCCCACGACCGTGCCAAGCCCCACTGCCATGCCACGCAGCAAGGCTTGAAACAACATCAGTCCCCAGCTGTTTTGAACTCGGATAAAGCGGTGTGCGTTGAAGGTTTCGATTTCCTTCCGCAGCGCGCGCAACTCGCTTTCCACACTGTCCGACATGTCCCGTCTCCTGCAAGTTTCGCCGGAACACTAGCAAGACGCGTGGGCGTGTCTAGCGTCACGGCGCGTTGCGTTGCGACGGGTCATTCTGAAACGCATCGGTGGTGCCGCCTTGTGCCCGTTGATGCCGTGCGGCAGCGGCCCAAAACGCCAATTGGTCAAACGCACGCCCAAGGTAACCGGCCCATTTTTCCTCGTCCACACCGTCTGCGTATTGGCCGTCCGGATCCCATACCTCTTGCGCTCGTGGCACATGTATCATCGCAGAAACCGGCAGACATCCCAGTTCGCTGAGGTACGTGCGCATGTTCACGGCCGCACGCGCGCCGCCCCATTGCCCGGCGGAGTATGTCGCAATTACCGAGGGCTTGAAGGAAAACAGAGAGCTTCCAAAATGGTTCAGCAAGTCGGCCAAGGCAGGGCTCATGGAATGGTTATACTCCGGGCTGACCATAACATAGCCGTCCGCATCCGATATCTGCTGGGCCAGGTGTTCCAGCGCTGCTG
>CAWUIW010000010.1:0-27013 GCA_963922515.1 uncultured Rhodobacterales bacterium
GCGCGCGCCACGCGGACGGCGCGCGCGCCGACTATGCCACCGCGATCTCGGCCGTTTACGCGAGCAATGAGCGCAAAGCACGCGACGGGGCTGCAATTTTGGCCAAAGCGCTGGGGGTCGAAATGCAGATCGTGCCGGATCTGCACGAGAATGACCGCAGCGCCACGGGGTTTCTGCCGAAAGCGGAGTTCGAAACGGTGGCGGACGCATTTTTCGCACAGCCCGACCAATCCGTGCGCGGCTGGGAGCCCGCCCGCGCGGCGCAGTCGCGCATAGTGGCGGCGGTGACACGCATCGCGGAACAGGACGCAACGCCGGGAGATATCGGCATCGTGGCCCATGGTGGGGTGGGCACATTGCTGCTGTGTCACGCTTTGAGTGTTCCGATCTCGCGCGTCCATGATCAGCCCGGTAGGTCCGGGGGCAACGTGTTTACGTTGCGTGTGCCCGGCTTGCAATTTGTCTCTGGTTGGCGTGATCTGACGGACAACGCATAATCAGGGGGGCAACATGCGAGCAGTTGGCAAAGCGCTGGGGCGCATCCTTATCGTATTGGTTTTACTCATTGCCGCGGTTGGGCTGTTCGGTCCGCGCGAACCGGCCCCTTTGAGCGCCTCTTTCGACGACCGAAAGTTCGGTGAAGGCGTTCAAGTGTACTTCGAAAGTGTCGAGGCCAATTTTGACGACATAACACCGGGAACAGAAAAACGGGTGGTTTGGCAACCCGGGCGCGAAGAACAACGGACCCCCGTTTCCCTGCTATACATCCACGGCTATTCCGCCACCTCAGAAGAAATCCGCCCCGTTCCGGATCAGATCGCGGCCGCAATGGGTGCAAACCTTGTTTACACACGCCTGACCGGGCACGGGCGCGATGGTGCTGCAATGGCAGATGCAACCGTGGCCGACTGGATGCAGGACGTGGCCGAAGGATTGGCCGCCGCACGGGCCGTGGGGGAAACCGTGATCGTGATGTCCACGTCGACCGGGGGCACGCTGGCCGCAGCGGCGGCGCTGGATCGCATGCTGTCGGATCGTGTGGCTGCGATGATCTTTGTGTCACCGAACTTTCGCATCCAAAGCGCAGGGCAAGCGCTTTTGAAATGGCCTGCAGGGCGAACGTGGCTGCCTTGGTTGATTGGCCCGACGCGCAGTTGGGAGCCGTATAATGCGGCGCACGGCACCTATTGGACAACAACCTATCCGACCGAGGCGGTTTTGCCGATGGCCGCAGTGGTGAAGGCCGTTGAGAGCCAAGACTTTTCCAATGTCGCGATCCCGGCCTTGTTCTGGTTCTCGTTGCAAGACACCGTTGTTTCTCCCGAAGCCACGCAAGCCTTTGCGGCGCGTTGGGGCGGGCCGGTTGCCATTCAAAACGTTACCATGGGTCCGGGCGATGATCCGGACAGCCATGTCGTGGCAGGCGATATAATGTCGCCGGGGCAAACCGATGCGACCGTAAGCGGCATGCTGGAATGGTTGGGCAAAACCTTGCCTTCGCCCTGAAGGAAGCGCTTGCTCTCGCGTGCCAAAACCAACAGTTTGACGACGGTGAATTAGGCCGGTTTTCGAGGGTCAACATGACGGAACCTCTGGTGTTGCTGCCCGGGATGATGTGCGATGCGCGCATGTATGCCTCACAGGTCACAAGCTTTTCAACCGAGCGGGCGGTGACAGTCGCGCCGATCACGCAAGGCGAACGTATCGAGGAAATCGCTTCCAACATCCTGACACAAGTCCCGCACCGGTTCGCGTTGGCCGGCTTGTCGATGGGCGGCATTGTGGCCATGGAAATTTTGCGCCGCGCTCCGGACCGCGTCACTCGCCTGTGCCTAATGGACACAAACCCATTGGCTGAAACTCCGGATCACGCGGCCGCTCGCGAACCCTGGATCATCGGCGTGCGGGCAGGGCGGATGGCGGATGTTTTGCAAGACTGGATGCGCCCGGAGTACTTTGCCCCTGGCCCGCAGCGCCAAATGGTGCTTCGGCAGATGTACGATATGGCAGAAAGCCTTGGGCCAGAGGTTTTTGTCAGGCAATGTCGCGCCTTGCAACGCAGGTCCGACCAACAAAGCGCGTTGCGCAGATGCAAGGCGCCGACAATGATCTTGTGTGGCGAGCATGACACGCTGACACCGGTCAAGCGCCATACCTTCATGGCAGAGCTCATTCCCTATGCTGAACTGCGCATTTTGTCGGGCGCGGGGCATGTGCCAACGCTGGAAACACCTGAGTCCGTTACCGCGGCGATGCGTGATTGGTTGGACATGCCGTTAGTCTTGCGCTGACGCCAACCAGACAAGGGTGGCGGCCCACTGCTTTGCGCCGGGTTGGGCCGTGTGGTTCCGGACGCGTGCCTGTTGGGCGCTAGGCCGCGGCGTTTTTGTTGGCCGTCTTCGGTGTTTTCTTTGGGTTGTTGGCGTCGATGAAGTCCAGCACGAGCGGGCGGATGTTGTCGCGCCAGCTGCGGCCCGCAAAAATACCGTAATGCCCGGCGCCGGGTTCGACGTGGCTGGCCTTTTTCTTGTCCGGCAGCCCGGTGCACAGGTCGAGCGCGGCCACACACTGCCCGGGGGCAGAGATGTCGTCATTTGCGCCTTCTACCGTTTTCACAGCGACGCTGGTGATCTTTCCGATGTCCACATGGCGCCCGTTAACCACGAAGGCGTTCTTGGCGATTTCAAGGTTCTTGAAGATGCGCTCTACCGTCGACAGGTAGAACTCGGCCGTCATGTCCATCACGGCCAAGTACTCGTCATAAAACCGGTTGTGCGCGTCATGGTCCGACGCTTCGTCGCGCGCGACCCGTTGAATTTGGTCGGCAAAAGCTTTCCCGTGCCGATCGCTGTTCATTGACATGAACGACGCGAGTTGCAACAGCCCGGGATACACTTTCCGACCCACGCCTTTGTACTTGAACCCGACGCGCTGGATCATCAGCTCTTCAAGCTGGCCCATGGTGACGCGCCGCCCGAAATCGGTCACTTCGGTGGGGGTGGCGTCCGGGTCGACCGGGCCGCCGATCAGGGTCAGGGTGCGCGGCTGCGCTTCTGGGTCTTCTTCTGCCAGGTAAGCGGTTGCTGCCAGCGTCAAAGGTGCAGGCTGGCAGACTGCGATCACGTTGGTGTCGGGCCCCATTTCCCGCATGAAATCGACCAGGTAGAGTGTGTAATCCTCGATGTCGAACTTGCCGGCTGACAACGGGATATCACGCGCATTGTGCCAATCGGTGATGTACACATCGCAATCAACCAGCAGTGACTTCACGGTGCTGCGCAGCAAGGTGGCGTAATGGCCTGACATCGGCGCGACCAGCAGAACCTTGCGTGGGCTTGGGTCGCGTCCGTTGATGTTGAACCGGATCAGATCGCCAAACGGGCGCTCCAACACGGTTTGCACCTCGACAACGTGGTCCCGCCCATCTTCAAGCGTGATGCTGTCGATGCCCCAATCCGGTTTGACGATCATACGCTGAAAACTGCGTTCGGTGACTTCGCCCCAAGCGGCGCCCCAGCTCAGCGCGGGGTTGGGGAACATGCTGAAAAACGGGTAAGACGCCAGCGACAGAGCAGACGCTCCGAGCCATTGGTTTGTGTTTCGGGCCGTTTCCATCATGTCGTACGTTATCATGTAGCGCATGCGCCAACTCCTTATCCACTCACCGTCGGCAGAACATAGGTCATGAAACGCATCGGACCATTCGTCGCCTTGCCCCCCCCGCGCCAGCGACATTATTCTGCATAGCAGCACGGTATGAGGGAATCCTTAAAATGACAACTAGCGAAGACAGCGCGGACCAGCTGTCTGGTGAACATGTTGAACGCCTTACAGAAAATTTGCAGAAGGTTGAAAGTCTCTCTCAACGACTCGTTGATGTTCTCTCACACCGCAAGGGTCATAACCGGTCTTTGAATGGTCCGAATCAAGAGTTGTTTGCAAAAGCAGCAACAGCTTTCATGTCCGGCGTTTTTCAAAATCCCAGCAAGTTGCTGGAACAGCAAATCGAGTACTGGGGAAAGTCGGTGCTGCACTTTGTCGAGGCGCAAGAGGCGCTGGCAAAGGGCAGACTTGCGCCGCCGACCGACCCGGGACCCTCGGATCGCCGCTTTGCAAACCCATTGTGGGACACACACCCTTACTTCAACTTTCTCAAGCAACAGTATCTGATCAACGCCAAGGCGATTGAACAGGCGGTTGAGGATGTCGAAGATCTCGAGCCAATCGACAAACAGCGCCTGACGTACTTTTCCAAACAGATCATCGACATGATGTCGCCGACCAATTTCCTGGCCACCAATCCTGACGCCTTGGAAAAAGCTGTTGCAACCGAGGGCCAGTCACTGGTCGACGGGCTGGAAAACCTTGTGGCCGACCTCGAGGCGAACAACGGCGAGCTTGTGGTTCGGCTCGCGGATGAAAGTGCTTTTGAAATTGGCGGCAACATTGCCACGACCCCCGGCAAAGTGGTCTATCGCAACCGGATGATGGAACTGATCCAGTACGAACCGGCAACGAAAGAGGTTTACGAAACCCCGATCGTTTTGTTCCCGCCATGGATCAACAAGTTTTATATCCTCGATCTCAAGGCGCAGAATAGCTTTGTGAAATGGGTGACCGAGCAGGGCTACACCTTGTTTGTCGTCAGCTGGATCAACCCTGATGCAACCTATGCCGATGTCGGTTTGGACGACTACATCGAAGACGGGTACCTGACCGCCATTCGCGAGGTTCAGGCGATCACAGGTCAAAAACAGGTCAACGCGATCGGGTATTGCATCGCGGGCACCACGTTGGCGATGACGCTGTCATTGCTCAAGCAACGCGGCGAAAAATCGATCAAATCCGCCACTTTCTTTACGGCGTTGACGGATTTTGGTGATCAGGGCGAATTCACGCCGTTTTTGCAGAATGACTTCATCGATGGCATCGCCGCCGAAACCGCCGACAAGGGCATGCTGCCATCCTACATCATGGCGCGCACCTTTTCGTTCCTGCGCTCTACCGACCTGATCTATACGCCTGCGATCCGCAGCTACATGATGGGCGAGGCGCCGCCTGCTTTTGATTTGCTCTATTGGAACGGAGACGGGGCAAACCTTCCGGCCAAGATGGCGATGCAATACCTGCGGGGCTTGTGTCAGGGCAACGAATTCACGGGCAAGGGATTCGAACTGCTGGGTCACTCCTTGAAAGTAACTGATGTTGATCTGCCCCTCTTTGCCGTCACCTGCGAGACGGACCACATCGCGGCCTGGAAGGATTGCTACCGGGGCATTCAGCAAATGAAATCGCGCAGCAAAACCTTTGTGGTGTCAGAGTCCGGTCACATCGCGGGCATCGTGAACCCCCCGAGTAAAAAGAAGTATGGCCACTACACCAATAAAGATCTCAAGGCCGATGCGTCTGACTGGATGACAGAGGCCACGTTCCACGAAGGATCTTGGTGGCCGCGCTGGGAGGCATGGATCAAGCCCCGTTCGGGCAAGAAGGTGCCGGCCCGCGATCCCGGTGACGCCGCGCATCCGCCGCTTTGCGACGCGCCCGGAACCTATGTCTTGGTCAAGGCAAACGCCTGATTTCGTTCAGTATCGCGAATTTTTTCTGCGTTGCAGCAAAAAATCGTTGAAATGCTGCGTCGCAGCATCTATGTTGCTGTCATCATCGAATAACGGGCTCCTCCGGCAACCAAACACAGGATTACTCAGATGACCAAGACAGCAGACTTCACCACCATGTTGAAAGACATCATGGGCGCTTTCCCGGTTGATACAGCAGCTATGGAAGATGCGTTCAAAACCACCGCGACCTTGAACGAGAAACTGTCCGGCGTTGCGCTGGAAGCGGCTGAAAAGTCGGCAGAGATTTCTTCCAAGTGGACCAAGGACACTCTGTCCAAACTGGCCGACATGTCGAAAGCCAAGGCAGAGCCAGCAGACTACGCAAAAGCGATGACTGATTTCGCAAGCGCCTCGGCTGAAGTTGCTGCTGAAAACATGGCCGCTTTCGCTGAAGTCGCGAAAAAAGTTCAGATGGATACCGTCGAGCTGATGCTGGCTGCTGGCAAAGACATCACCGAAGATGCGACTGCAGCTGTCAAAAAAGCGACCGACGAAGTAACAGCCGCTGCGAAAAAAGCAGCCGCTAAGTAAGTCACACAATCCTGCACCCTCTCCTCCCTAAGGTGCATGTGTGAGGGCGGGCCTAGACTATGGCCCGCCTTTTAACGTTTTCTGGCGCCATGGACTCTTGCAAGGCGTACCGCCACAGCATGTCCAGCGCATCGATCTTTTTCAGATCGAAACTCATTTTGCTTTCCCAGTACCGACCCGACGGGACCATGTATCCCAATTCGGCTTCCATCCTGAGCGCGGCACGATAAGCCGGGTGGTTCAGCGTAACGGCCGGAGTTTGGGCACGTGGCGCATCAAAACGGGCCCGCGGAAATACCAACCGGCTGTCATCTTGGGATAGATTTACACAGCGACACCCCGCATGGGCCGCCATCAACATCAAACGCGCTGCTTTTGCCTCTAGGCTGCGCAAGGACACATCCGCGCGCAGCGGATCGGCGGCGCCTGAGCCATAAAAGTGGGTCTGCCCGGACTTGGGATACACCATATCGCATCCGAAAAAGGCGATAACATCGGGCTTCAGTGCGGACAGGGCCCAGTAACCAGCCGTGAATGCCATGGTTCCACCCGCATACACGAACCCGCCCAACCGGTTTTGATGGGGCACGTAGTCTTGGGCGGTGATGACGTTTTGGTCAGGATTTACCGCTGCAGGATGCCGCTCTTGGGGGAAGTCCTCGGGGTGGATCAGATGGGTCCAGTCCGTTCTAATTCGCCATGCATTATTGATTGCTACGATGGCGTCATATGGATCGGCAGGCCAATCCTCCGCCTGAACGGCGGCAGGTCCGCTGCCAAGGATCAGGATCGTTTTGGTCACTTCGCGCGCCTTTCTGGTGCTCTGGACGTGACGAGCAGATAGGCGCCCGCCCGCACAATGCGAGCATTTTCCGGCACTGGGTTGGCAAAAAGCCACGCCCCTTCAATACATGATTTCGATTTATCAACAGACACTTTCTTTTTGTGCTGCGGTCGCATAAGCTTTTCTGCACTGCTGCATTTTGGGGAGAATGTGCGTGAGCGAGACGGAAACACCACTGCTGATTAAGCGATACGCAAGTCGCCGTCTTTATAACACTGAGACAAGCGATTACGTCACACTGGAGGACATTGCCGGATTTATCCGCGATGGACGAGAAGTGCAGATCGTTGATTTGAAGTCCGGGGATGACCTCACGCGGCAATACCTGTTGCAGATCATCGCCGAGCATGAAAGTCGGGGCGAAAACGTACTCCCGGTGACGGTTTTGAATGACTTGGTCCGCAGCTACATGGTGCCCGGCGGCGGTGTCATGCCGCATTTTCTGCAAACGTCGTTTGAAATGCTGCGCGAAAGCCAGTCGAAGATCATGCAAAACATGACCGCGATGAACCCGATGGCGAAGATGCCCGGCTTTGAAGCCCTGAAGGCGCAGCAAGAAGCATTTCTCAAGGCCATGACAGGCGGCCTAAGCGGCGGTTGGACTGGCCCGAAAGACTCCAGCGATGCGGCAGAGGGTAGCGACAAGGGCGAAGATCTCGACGAGATCAAAAAGCAACTGGCCGATTTGCAAAACAAGCTGTCCAAGCTCAGCTGACCAACCTGTCACCGGTACATAATGTTGGTCCTGAATTCGGCGCGGCCGAGCCATTCGAAATAGGTCTTGCGCAGCGCTTTGGCGACAGGTCCGGGCGCGCCGTTCGAAAAATGGCGGTCATCCACCTGAACCACCGGGATCACGCCCCCTCCCGAGGACGACAAAAAGACCTCGTCGGCGGTCCAGAATTCTTCGATTGGCATGGCCCGCACCTCGGGTGCCAAACCGTGCGTTTTCGCCATCTCCAATGCGGTCTTGCGAGTGATACCATGCAAAACACCATGCTGTGATGTCACCACCCGATCGCCAAACACCGCGAACACATTGAAGCCTGGTCCTTCGGTCACGTTGCCCGCATGATCCAGAAGCATCGTGGTTTCATAGCCGTTGTCCTTGGCTTCAAAAAGGCCAGACGTGAAATCCCCCCAATGGTAATTCTTGACTGTTGGATCAACACTGTCTTGCGGAATGCGGCGCACGGATTTGGCAATCCAGACCGTGGTTCCCTTTTCCGCGATCTTCGGTTTGACAATGTGAACGTAGGGCACACACCAGGCATAAAAGTGATTGTCGCAGTCACGCGGATCACGGCTGCCCGGTACCGGGTTGCGCCCTCGCGCCGCGACCATTGCAACATAGGCATCTTGCAAACCTGACGCGGCAACCATCTGGTGCAAGGCCGCGGCAACCTCTGCCCGGGTCATGCCGATTTCCATCCGCAGCCGCGAGATCGACACTATGAACCGATCCAGATAATCCTCCAGCCGGAAAAAAGCACCTTGCCACACCGGAACAACGTCGTAGCCGATGTCCGAATGGGTAACGCCCCAATCCGTGACCGGAATTTTGGCCTCGGATATGGGCAGGATGTCCCCTGAAATCCAGGCCGCGCCATTGCTCAAGTCCGTCATGGTCCGAACGTGGCCGGGCCGACGTCAGATGGCAAGAGCGTAACGTCACCGAAAGTCAGACGTCGCGGCAGACTTGGCGCACGGTCAGTCGCGAGAAAGGCTAAGATCACCCTAGCGAAGGAGGAGCGACATGGGTGTTTCCATAGACAAGAATGGCCCGGTTTGGACTGTGATCCATGACCGGCCCGAGGCACGCAACGCCGTGGATCGGAATAGTGCAGTGGCCCTGCACGATGCGTTTTTAGCTTTTGACGACAGTGACGCGTCCGTTGCCGTCTTGTGGGGCAAAGGCGGCGGGTTTTGCTCCGGGTGGGATTTGAAACTGGCGGCTTCCTTGCAGGATGCCGACACGCGCGCGGCATATTTTGACGATCAGGCATTTCCTCAAGACGCGGATGCGCCGCCCGGCCCGGGAGCTTTGGGGCCCACAAGGTTGGAATTGTCGAAACCCGTGATCGCCGCTGTAGAAGGACCGGCCGTGGCCGGTGGGATGGAACTCGCGTTGTGGGCCGATATGCGCGTGATGGCCGAGGATGCATATCTGGGTGTCTATTGCCGACGCTGGGGCATCACACTGATGGATGGGGGCACCGTGCGTCTGCCGCGGCTCGTGGGCCAGGGCAAGGCACTGGAAATCGCCCTCACCGGGCGCAAGGTGCCAGCGGAGGAATGCGCCCAGATCGGGCTGTGTGAGAGGGTTGTGCCAAGTGGCGAGGCGCGCGCAGCGGCAGAGGCTTTGGCTGCAGAGATTGCGCGTTTTCCCCAAGCGGCGGTGCGAGCGGATCGGCGGGCGATCATTCAGACCCGCGGCCTACCCATCCGGGAAGCGCTCGAAGTGGAATGGGCCGGCGGCCTTGCGGCTATTCGCGACGAAGGCGTGTTTGGTGCCGCCCGGTTTGCCTCGGGCATCGGACGGCACGGCGATTTCAACGAAATCTAAGCGTTATGTTCCGTAGGCTCTAGCCGGTTCCATCACGTCGGACATGGCATCGAGCAGGATACTCACGATCACGTCCAACTCGTCACGCGTCAGGCGCACCGGCAACCGAACATCACACGCGCGGCCCAGCATGGCCCGGGTGTGCGGCAGCTCTGGCAGATCCTCGATGAACTGCCAGTTCCAGAACGCGCGGGCGTTATCGGCGCTCAAACCAAAGACCTGCACACCAACTCCGCGCGCCTTGGCTGCGGCTGCAAAGGCGCGGGTGTCGTCGTCGGACAGACCCACAAGGTTGAACTGGATCGAGTCCGGTGCGCGCACCTCTGGGTCCAGCTTGGCCGGGACAGAGATGAAGGGCGACCGGTTCAACTGATCGGCTACGTAGTCATGGTTGGCGCGGCCATCCGTGACTCGGCGCAGCAGTTCAGGCAGTTGCGGGCGGATCACTGCTGCGCTGAGGTTGCTCATGCGCAGGTTGTAAAGGGGCAACTTGTTCTGCCATGCGGCAAACGCGTCCTGCAGAACAGGGTGCTTCTTCCAGTTGTGTTCGTAGGCGCCTGACATGATGATTGCGCGCGCGACCAGATCAGCGTCATCAGTGATCAGAATACCGCCTTCGCCAGCATTGATCATCTTGTAGGACTGGAACGAAAAGCAACCCACCTTGCCGATGGTCCCGATGTTTTGACCGTTCCATGTTGTGCCCAACGAATGAGCGGCATCTTCGACCACCGGGATGTTGCGCGCATCGCAAAGAGCCATGATCGCATCCATGTCCGAGGTATGGCCCCGCATGTGGCTGATGATGACGGCCTGAACCTCGTCGAGCTTGGCTTCGAAATCAGCAAGGTTCACGCGGTAGTTCTCGCCCACCTCGCAAAGCACAGGCTTGCAATCGGCATGGATGACAGAGGATGGCACAGCCGCAAAGGTGAAGCCCGGTATCAGAACCTTGGCATCTCGGGGCAGCCCAAGCGCTTTCAGTGACAGGAACAGGGCGGCCGAACATGACGATACGGCAAGCGCGTATTTCGAGCCGATCATTTCGGCGAATTCGGCCTCTAGCAGGGCCACAGGCGCATTTTCTGGCGCTGTGTAGCGGAAAAGGTCGCCAGACTGCAGCAAATCGTCGATTGCGGCGCGAGCGGCTTCCGGGATGGGTTCGGCCTGATGAACGTCGGGGATCTGTGTCATATTTCGATTTCCTGAACTCGATATTTCAGAAAACTAAAGGAAGCGTGGAGGCAAGCCAAGAGTTTTCGTCGCTGCACTTTCAAAATTCAGGGTGTCGTTGCGTCAAATGCCAAGCCGATCGCGAAGGCTGAACCAGGTCATCGCCAAGACCAACAGCGGGCTGCGTAAGCGCACACCACCGGGGAAGCGAGGCGTGGGGATGCGCGACATTGTGTCAAAGCCTTCGGTGTCGCCTTGTATGGCCAGAGCCATCAGTTTTCCGGCATGCGTTGCGGTGCCCACACCATGGCCGGAATACCCGGACGCGCTCAGGACGTTCGATGCAAGCCGCGCCACATAAGGCAGCCGATGCATGGTGATAGCCAGTGTACCACCCCAAGCATAATCGATCCGAACATCCCGCAGATGCGGGAAAATCTCGACCATTGGTTTGCGCACGGTCTCGGCTATGTCAGTTGGAAACCGGTAGCCATAGCTTTCGCCCCCACCGAACAGCAGACGATTGTCAGAGCTCAGGCGAAAGTAGTTGACGACAAACTTGCTGTCGGCCACGGCAATATCTTGGGCCAAAACACGATGTGCATCGCCGCCCAACGGTTCCGTGGCCGCGATGAAATTGTTGATCGGCATCACCCGCTGCGCAACTGGTGCAGACAGCCCTCCAAGATACCCGTTGCAAGCCAGGATCACATGCGAGGCCGTGATCCGCCCCTGCGCTGTCACCACCGTCGCAGGCGATCCCGGTTCAATGCCGATGACTTCGCTGCCTTCATGGATCGTTGCGCCTGCATCATGTGCCGCCTTCGCAAGGCCAAGGGCGAAGTTCAGCGGGTGAAGATGCGCGGCGTCCTTGTCCAGGACCCCGCCGTGATACGCTGGCGAGGGGCAGATCGCCTGAAAGTCGCCGGGCGGCAGGACGTCAACCTGATCATATCCGTAGCGATGTTGCAGCAATTCGGCGTAGTCGGACAAATGACCAAATTCCTGCTTCGAAAATCCGGTCCACGCCACGCCCGGTTTCAGGTCACAGGCGATGTTGTGCTCGGCAATGAGGGATTTCACCAGGCCCTTGGCCTCTTCACCCAAATGCCAGAGTTTGTCGGCATCTGCGTCACCCACGATGTCGGGGAGCTCATCTTGTGTTACGCGCTGCCCGCTTCCCAATTGGCCGCCATTCCGGCCAGACGCTCCAAAGCCAACGCGCTGGGCTTCAAGCACAGTGACCGACAAACCGGCTTGGGCCAGATGCAACGCCGCCGACAGGCCGGTATAGCCTGCACCGATCACGCAAACATCGGCTTTCTGGTGGCCCGACAAGGCCGCAAACGGCGGCAGTTTTCGCGCTGTTGCTGCGTACCAGCTTTGCGGGTAAGTCCCCGGGTCGTCGTTAGCGTGTAACAGGTTCATCGGTGTGAAACTCGACGCAATCAGACATTCAGCAGCAAATGCTCACGCTCCCAAGGCGAGATAACTTGCAGAAACTCTTCGTATTCTGCCCGCTTCACGATGCCGTAAACGCGGGCAAATTCCGGACCCAGAACGGAGTGCAGCGCTTCGGCTTCGTCAAAAAGTTCCAGCGCCTGTCCCATCACCTGTGGAATATCGGCGTCGCCTTCATAGGCGTCCCCGCGGAACTGACGTTCTGGTCGCAGTTCTTCGACCAACCCCAGATAGCCACAAGCCAGGCTGGCCGCGATACCCAGATAAGGGTTGCAATCCATACCGGCGATGCGGTTTTCAACTCGGCGTGCCTCGGGGGAGGACAGCGGAACACGAATGCCCGTTGTCCGGTTGTCGCGCGCCCAAGCCAGATTGATGGGTGCGGCGTGGTCCTTCACGTAGCGCCGATAACTGTTCACATAGGGCGCCAAGACCGCCATGGCAGACGGCAAGTACTGCTGCAGTCCGCCAATGAAGTGATAAAACGCGTCGGTTTCCCCACCCTGTGGGCCGGAAAACACGTTTTGACCGGTTTCCAGATCCAGGATCGAATGGTGAATGTGCATGGCTGAACCGGGCTCGTCCTCGATCGGTTTGGCCATGAACGTTGCGAAACAATCATGGCGCAGCGCCGCTTCGCGGATCAGCCGCTTGAAGTAGAAAACCTCGTCTGCGAGCTTGACCGGGTTGCCGTGACGCAAGTTGATTTCCAGCTGCCCGGCACCGCCTTCTTGTGTGATGCCATCAATTTCAAATCCTTGGGCCTCTGCGAAGTCGTAGATGTCATCGATCACGGGGCCGAATTCGTCGACGGCTGTCATTGAATAGGCTTGACGCGCTGCGGCGGGGCGTCCGGACCGGCCCATCATGGGTTCGATGCCTTTGGCGGGATCGAGGTTTCGGGCGACCAGAAAAAACTCCATCTCGGGCGCGACCACCGGTTTCAAACCCTTGGCTTCGTAAAGGTCCACAACCCGTTTCAGCACGTTGCGGGGTGAAAAGGCGATGGGGTCACCCTCCCGGTCGTAGGCATCGTGAATGACCTGCAAGGTCCAATCGCCTGTCCATGGTGCGGCAGATGCCGTCGACATGTCAGGTCGCAGGATCATGTCACGCTCGATGAATCCATCTTCACCTGCCGCCTCGCCCCAATCACCGGTGATGGTCTGATAGAAAATGCTATCTGGCAGATGGAAATAGTCTTGTCGTGCAAACTTGCTGGCGGGCACAGCCTTGCCGCGGGCAATACCGGGCAGGTCTGAAATCACACATTCCACCTCGTCCAGACGGCGCCCGTCCAGATACAGGCGCGCCGGAGCGGGCAGGGCATCTATCCAGTCGCTCATGCCACACGCTCCCGCAGGAAAAACTGCGCAATCGCTTGCGCAATGTCAGACTGCGCAACCGGTAGGTCCAATGTCGCGGCGGCCTGTTCCAGCAAGTCATCCGGAACAACCCCTTTGCCACGCGTCTTGATCAAGCCATCCACAAATCGCCAATCAAACTCAGGATGGGCCTGCACTGTCCAAACCGTATCGCCATAAACCAATGCCGCGTTTGCGCAAAATGGGCTGGAGGCCACAACGGTGGCCCCGGCTGGCTTTTCGACAACCTGGTCTTGGTGCCAAGCGAATAGGGGCAAGTTTTTTTCGCCCATTTGATACTCGGTGCGGCCCACGGACCATCCGCCAGGGAATTTCACAACCAAACCGCCCAACGCCTGCGCTATGATCTGATGTCCGAAACAGACGCCAACCAATGGAATGCCTGCGGCGTAAATGGATCTGATCAGGTCCTCCAGCGGTAGAATCCACGGGTGGTCTTCATAGGCGCCGTGTTTGGAGCCCGTGATCAGCCACCCGTCGGCGGCATGGGCGCTGGAGGGAAATGCGCCATCGACAACGTTATAGGTTTCGAATTGAAGCGCATGACCGTCCAAGAGTTGCCGAAACAGCGCGTCATAGTCGCCGACGGTCTGGCGCAGATCGTCGGGCGCATGGCCCGTTTGCAGGATGCCGATTTTCATGTTTCACCTGAATTTGATCAAATTCAGGGTAATAGAGCCAACGTCTTGCCACAAGGGGTCAGACGTTTTCCAACCAGTGTAGCCATCGTTTTTCCGCCGGAATGTCTGAAAAGCGGCGGGCTTCTTGCCGCTTGGTCATCACCAGGTTTTCGATCAGCAGTACCGGGAAAATCCGGGTCATCATTGCACTTTGCGCGAACCAGTCGATGGCCTGATCAAAGCTGCCGGCCAGCTGCGGCACATCGGTGACATCGTAAGCGTTTCCCGTCACCGGATCAGGCGGTACCATGTCGTCTTCGATTCCGACCATCGCTGCGCCCAGAACAGCTGCCAGCATCAAGTAAGGGTTGATGTCACCGCCTGCCACGCGGTGCTCTATTCGGCGGGCCTTGTACGCGCCGCCGGGTATGCGAATGGCCGCCGTGCGATTTTCATAGGCCCACAACGCGTTGGTCGGCGCATGCGCGCCGGGGACAAGTCGCTTGTAGGAATTGAGGTGTGGCGCAAAAATCAGCGTGCTGTCTGGCATGGCAGCAAGGCACCCCGCGACCGCGGCCCGTAACGTGGCATTGCCCATGGCAGTGCCATCGTCAAAAACGTTGTTGCCGTTCCTGTCGACCACCGAAAAATGGACATGCATACCGTTTCCGGCGTCATCAGCATAGGGTTTGGCCATGAAGGTTGCCGCAAATCCGTGCTGGCGTGCGATCCCCTTGATCATCGCCTTGAAAAGCCATGCGTCATCTGCGGCCTTCAGCGCATCCTGATGCAACAGATTGATTTCGAACTGACCCAGCCCAACTTCGGAAATCGCGGCTTCGGCAGGGATGTCCATCGCCTCGCAGGCGGCATAAACATCGGTGAAAAAGGCATCAAATGCATCCAGTTGGCGAATAGAAAGAACCGCAGATGTCAAAACGGGCCGCCCAGTCATAGGGTTCACTGGCGGCGCCGGGGCCAGACCGCTGTCATCGATCAGCGTGAACTCCATTTCGGTGGCGGCGATGACCTGCCAGCCCCGTCTTTCGTAGCGGTTCAGTACTTGGGTCAGGGCAAAGCGCGGATCCCCGTCAAATGGCGTGCCATCGTCGGCCTCCATCATGGTCGGCACAAGGCCGCTGGGATGGGCCAGCCAGGGCATCGGCACTGGGCCGCGCCCGGTAGGTTTCAGCACCCCATCTGCATCGCCGGTTTCAAAGACAAGCGGGCTGTCTTCAATGTCTTCGCCCCACAAGTCCACGTTCAGGGCCGAAAACGGCATGCGCGAGCTGGCAACCTTGGTCTGGTTGCTGCCCGTCATCGGCTGCCGTTTGCCGCGCATCTGCCCGTTGAGGTCACAGGCAACGATGCGAAGCGTGGGAAAGTGCTGCTGTGTCATGGGTATTCTCGATGCTGTCGCTTGCTCTCATCAGGATTTGATCAAATTTGCAAGGGTCTCTGCATCTATCGGATCATGTTCGGGCGAACGCGCAATCGGGGGCGCGCGTCTTGTGGCAAATGGCGGTTCAACCGCGTGTTGATCATGCCGAATACCAAAACGATCACCAGTGTAAACACGATGAAGTATCCCGCCAGGATAGGGTATGGCACAAACGGGTTGAACGTTTTGTCTGCAAAGTAGCTGGCGTAATACAGCGCATCGCCGCGCTGTTGCCGCGCTGGAAAGCCGGAAAAGAACACCAATGCTGTTGCGTGGAAAAGAAAGATTGCTTCGTTGGTGTAAGCGGGCCAGGCCAGACGCAGCATGGTGGGCCAGATGATGCGCCGGAACCGAGGCAACCCTGTCAGGCCATAGGCGTCGGCAGCTTCCACATCACCTTTCGGGATAGACCGGAGAGCACCATAGAAAATTTCTGCAGAATACGCGGCAGTGTTGCAGAACAGGACGATCAATGCGCCCAACCAAGCCGAGGTAAACGGATCGAAAAAGTCGATGTTCTTCTTCAGGCTCAGAAAAAAGAAGTAGGCGAAGAAAAATTGTATGAACAGCGGTGAACCGCGGAACACGAATATGAACCAGACCGCGGGCTTGCGGATGACGGGCCGAGGGGAGGCTTTTGCCACCGCCAGCGCCGTTGCCAGAACGAAGCCCAAGGCCAAGGCCATCACGGCGAAGTAAATGTTCCAGATCATGCCGGACCCGATCAGGGTCACCTGTTGGCACAGGGTGAAGTCATCCCGTGGCAAAAGCCGTTCGCCGATGCCGACAGACCGCAGTGCATAAGCTTGGATCGTTTCCCAACAAGTCATGCGGGAGCCTTCCGCTGAGCTTCACCACCTGTCGTGGCCTGCCCATGGGTGAGGCGTTGCATCAGACGTTCCAACACCACCTCTGACACGCGAGTGAAAGACAGGTAGAAGATAAGCAGTGCGAGGAAGTACCACATCCGCCAGTCACCATGCGGGTAATCGGTAAACCGCGAGGTCTTGGTGCCGCCAAGTTCGCGCGCCCAATAGACGATGTCTTCGATCCCCAAAAGGAACAGCAGCGGCGTCGCCTTGATCAAAACCATCCACAGGTTCGACAGGCCAGGCAGGGCATACACCCACATTTGCGGCACAAGAATACGCCAGAACGTCTGGCTGCGGTTCATGCCATACGCTTCTGCGGTTTCGAGCTGGGCGCGTGGCACTGCGCGCATGCCGCCATACAGCACGTTGGCCGCAAAAGCGCCGAAAACGATGGCAAACGTGATCACCGCAATGAAAAAGCCATAGGTCTCATGCACCCATTCAGGCGCCGTACCAAGCGGCAGTTTGGCCGCCGGGCAAACCAGAAAATCATTGCCTTGCCGGATGGGTTCACTCCAGTCCGGGCACAGTAATTGGTGCCGTGCCCATTCAAACGCTTGGTCCAGCGCGATCACGAAGAACAGAAAAAACGCGATGTCGGGCACACCGCGGACAATCGCGATATAGCCTTTGCCCAGCCAGCCCACCGGTGCGACGCGCGACCGGGCCGCCATTGCCCCGAAAAAACCAAACGCCAGCGCGGTTGGGGCGGTAATCGCCAAAAGCAGCAGCACCTTGAAGAACGACACGTAAAACGACATGTGCACGCCTGTCGTGAGGTAACACGAGAGCCAGGCGAGCGTGCCAAGAATGTCGGGTTCGGTGCAGTAGGAAAACATGACGGATCAGGCCGGGCACCACAAACGCCCGGCCTGCATGACTTGCTTAATAAACGGCCGCGTCGTCGCCGAACCACTTTTTGATCATAGTGTTCAGCGTGCCGTCTTCTTTCATAGAGGTGATGGCGGCGTCGAATTTGGCCCGCAATTCGCCGTCACTTTCCCGCAGGCCCATGCCGACACCGCCGCCCAGAGGCACGTCATCGCCCACGAACATCAACTCGCCGCCAGATTCATCGACGATCGGAACCAGGTAGTCCTTGTCGGCAAAAACTGCGTCTGCCTCGCCATTGCGCACGGCCGCTACGGTTTCTTCTGGCGTTGCGAATTCAATCAGCGCTGCTGCGCCTTCCGCGATGTAGCCGGCTTGGATGGTCGCGGTTTGCGCGGCGATCACGCCACCTTCCAGATCCGCATCCTCGGAAGCCGCGACATAGGCAGAGGCGGCCGGAGGGATGTAGTTCTGTGTGAAATCAATGACTTCATCGCGCTGGTCTGTGATCGACATGCCGGCGATTATGGTGTCGTAGTTGCCCGACACAAGGTTCGGAATGATCGAATCCCAGTCGTTTTTCACCCATTCGCAGGTCAGCTCGGCGCGTGCGCACAACTCGTCACCCAGTTCGCGCTCGAACCCGTCAACTTCGCCGGCATCATTGATGAAGTTGTACGGAGGATACGCACCTTCCGTGCCCATGCGCACTGTTTTGCCATGGCCGTCGGCCATCGCCAAACCCGCTGTCAACGCCAGCGCGGCGGAGCCAAGGATCAAGTTTTTCATAGTGAACTCCCATTTTTCTTTTTTGGTGGGTTACGCCGCGCGGGTTGCGGATAGAAACCCGCGCAATCGTTCTGATTTCGGTGCGCCAAACAGCGCACCGGGTGCGCCTTCTTCCTCGATCCGACCTTGGTGCAGAAAAACCACGTGGTCCGACACGTCGGCGGCCAGCTTCATGTCGTGCGTCACGATCAACATTGTGCGCCCTTCTTGTGCCAGCGCCTTGATCACCTTGACCACCTCTTGTTCCAGTTCGGGGTCCAGCGCGCTTGTCGGTTCGTCGAAAAGAAGCGCCTCGGGTTCCATGCACAAGGCACGCGCAATAGCCGCACGCTGTTGTTGTCCCCCGGACAGTTGGGCGGGATACACGTCGCACTTGTCGCCGATGCCAACTTTCTCGAGATAGCTGCGAGCGGCCTCTTCCACCTCGGCGCGATCGCGTCCAAGAACGGTGACCGGCGCTTCCATCACGTTTTGCAGGATAGTCATGTGCGCCCACAAATTGAATTGTTGAAACACCATGGACAGGTTGGTGCGGATTCGCAGCACTTGCTTGGCATCACCGGGGCGCCGGTCGGCCAGTGCCCCGCGCCAGTGCACGGCTTCACCTTTGAACAGGATGTCGCCCTGTTGGCTGTCTTCCAGCAGGTTGGCGCATCGCAGCAAGGTGGACTTGCCAGAACCCGACGATCCGATCAGCGAAACCACGTCGCCCCTGTTCGCTGCGATGTCGACGCCTTTGAGAACTTCAAGAAGCCCGTAGCTTTTGTGCAGGTTGCGGATTTCGATGACGGGTGGTGTGTGTGTCACGTGCGGCGGCAGACGTTTGTTCCGGTGCTAGAGACGGTATTGGAATGAATTCCTCGCGTTTTGCAACGCGGAATACGCGCCCGCTTCCGGAAAAATACTCATGTCTGAGGCATTTTTGCAGTGTCTGCCCACGGATCGGGCGGCCTTTCTTCTGCAAGATAGGCTGTCGCCGGAAGGCGAATAAGCCCTTGTATGCTCAGTTTGGCTTTATCTGAGGCCGAAAGCGTTTCGATCGCGTGGGACACGGCTGAAAACAAGGCAGGACCGCGATCGGATTGCGCCGTGATGTAGGGCAATCCCGGTGTTGGCCGGGTGTATGCAACTTCGCGGAGCTTTTTTGTAAAGGATTCGTATCGTTGCAGAAAACGCCATGTCACCGCATCTACGGCTGCGAGGTCTGCCTGTTCCGCTGCCACCATGCGGGCCGACGCGATATGTGCCCCGCTTTCGCGCCGCGGCCCCAATTTCAAATCGTGTTCGCGGGCATAGCCCCAAAGCGCTGCCCATCCTGATTGCGACATGCCGTCGTTTACCGCGATGGTACCAGCGGCGATACGGGGCAAGTCTCGCGTGTCCGAGGCACGGGCAACCAAGACACTGCGGTAGTATCCCGGGGCGCATCCGGGCACATCATAGTCGGGCGTTCCGACCAAGGTCACCTGACCATGCAGGCTGTGCCGATACGGATACCCACAGGTCTGCGCCAACAACAGATCCGGTGCCTGCCAGACGGACCAAGGGTTCGCTTCCCGGCTGAGCTGTTCAGGCCCGGATCCAAGATTTTCTCTGATGCTGTGCCAAAAACGATCGTGGGCGCCAGCCGTTTCGGGCCGGTCATACATGCCCAGCCAGGCGATCATCCCTTTTCGGCCTGCTTTCGCGCCATGGCACTGTCCATATCACTCACCCCCAACAAGCTGGCACAGAGGCGCAACAGGCTGTCTTCGCCGGCGTCCCGGACACCATCGGCCAAAACAACGCTCCACATCGCGACCAAAACGGCGCGGCGATCTTCGTAGTCAACGGCATCTTTGATGGCGCGGGTGAAGCGCACCGTATCTGGGGCTTGCGCTTCCAGCGTTTCGGCATTCTGGCGCAGCTCGCTGGCTTCGGACGGGCTGAGGCCGTAGCGCGCGACGGTGATGCGGTCGATCCGATGGATCTCGTTGTCGGAATAATCGCCGTCTGTGCGCGCAATGCGCACAAGTAAAGCGGTCAAAGCGAGCCGCGCGTCGGCATCTGGCAGAGGGGCGGGTTCCGGCTCGGTCAGCCGTTTCAGAAAATCAGCAAACATGTGCGTTGATATATGCGCCGTTGACGGCACCGCCAAGTCGGTTATTCGGCCTTGGCTCGATCATGGGCGGCTTCGCTTTCGGCATGCGACAAGCCCAGCGCCATCCGAATATCTTCGACCATTTGTATTTCGGTTTCGTATTCCCGCCCATCGGCGAGAACAACGGTCCAGATCGCCTCGATGGCTTCAAGCCGTTCCTCGTGTGACGTTGTTTCGCGAATGAGCGCAGCAAAAGTGTCGGTATCCGGCGCCGCGGCATGGAGCTTTTCGCAGATGGCCCGGATCTTGGCGGCTTCGAGGGGACTGTGATGGTAAATGCGCGCCAAAATCTTGTCGATCAGGCTGATTTCGACAAACTGGTAGTTTTCATCCGACATCGCAACGCGGACCAGCAAGGCGCCAAGCGCCAATTCTGCATCCGGATCTGGCAGGGGCGCCGACTTCGGTGGCTTTGGGCCCAGAGCCTGCATGAGCTTTCTCAACATGGTCATAACTTACCTACAATGACCCCTTCGGCCAACAAATTTCAGTTTTCCAGACCTTCGGCGATGACGAGCCTCCCTTCAGAGATGGGATCACGGATGGCTTTCGCGTCTTGATACAGGTCGCTTTCGTAGCATGCCAAGGCATCTGCATAGGTTGGGAATTCGATCACCACCACACGCGGCAGAATATCGCCTTCTTTTGGCGTGTTGTGTCCGGCTCGTACCAGAAATCGCCCGCCATACTTGGCGAACGGTTCGGCGTTGGCCAGTTTGTAGGCTTCATAGGCTTCGGTGTCATGCACCTCGATATTGGCGATCCAGTAGCCTTTGGGCATGACCTCAACTCCGTGCCGATTTGGGGCGGCGCGGACAACAGCGCCGCCCGTCGTGACCCAGACTTAGACCAAGCGTGACATGTCTTTGGCGGCGCGGACGAAATCCTTGAACAACGGGTGGGGTTCAAACGGTTTCGATTTCAATTCGGGGTGGAATTGAACGCCAATAAACCACGGATGCTCCTGCCATTCGACAATTTCGGGCAGCCGACCGTCCGGGCTCATCCCGGTGAATTTCAAACCACCCGCCTCGAGCTGTTCGCGGTACTTGATGTCGACTTCATAGCGGTGGCGATGCCGCTCTTCGATGGCGGTGGTTCCATATACCTCTGCCACTTTGGACGTACTGGACAGGACTGCGTCATAGGCCCCAAGCCGCATGGTGCCGCCCTTATCATCATCGGCGCTGCGCTCCACCTTATGATTGCCCTGGATCCACTCTTTCAGATGGTAAACCACTGGCTCAAAACGCTTTTTACCCGCTTCATGGTCAAATTCCTCGGACCCGGCATCGGTGACCCCGGCCCCGTTCCGCGCGGCTTCAATGACCGCCATCTGCATGCCCAGGCAAATGCCAAGATACGGTACGTTGCGCGTACGCGCGAATTCCGCAGCCTTGATCTTGCCTTCTGTCCCACGCTCGCCAAAGCCGCCGGGCACCAGGATCGCGTGATATCCCTGAAGATGCGAAGCCGGGTCCTCGCGCTCGAAAAGTTCTGCATCAACCCAATTCACGTTCACCCGCACCCGGTTTGCCATGCCACCATGCGTCAGAGCTTCTGCGATGGACTTGTAGGCGTCTTCCAGTTGGGTGTACTTGCCCACGATGGCGACGTTGACCTCGCCTTCGGCATTGTAGATGCGATCAGCAACATCTTCCCAAACCGAAAGATCGGGACGCGGGGCGGGGCTAATCCGAAACGCGTCCAATACAGCCTGATCCAGACCCTCTCGGTGATAGGCCAGCGGCGCTTCGTAGATGGATTTCAGATCCTGAGCGGCGATCACGTCTTCGGGCCGCACGTTGCAGAACAAGGCCAGCTTGTCGCGCTCTTTTTGCGGGATCGGCCCTTCGGACCGGCACACCAGAATATCTGGCGCGATGCCAATGGATCGCAACTCTTTCACGCTGTGCTGGGTGGGTTTGGTTTTCAGCTCGCCGCTCGCCTTGATAAACGGAAGCAAGGTCAGATGCATGAAGATGCATTGGCCGCGCGGTTTGTCCTGGCTGAACTGTCGAATGGCTTCGAAGAAGGGCAGGCCTTCAATGTCGCCGACAGTGCCGCCAATCTCGCAGAGCATGAAATCAACTTCGTCTTCGCCGATTGCGATGAAGTCCTTGATCTCGTTCGTCACGTGCGGGATCACCTGAATGGTTTTGCCCAAGTAGTCGCCGCGCCGTTCATTTTCGAGTACGTTTGAGTAAATGCGGCCAGAGCTGACTGAATCTGTCTTACGTGCAGCCACACCAGTGAAGCGTTCGTAATGCCCCAGGTCCAGGTCCGTTTCCGCTCCATCGTCCGTGACAAAGACTTCACCGTGTTCAAAGGGCGACATCGTGCCTGGATCAACGTTCAGATATGGATCCAGTTTCCGCAGTCGCACGGAATAGCCGCGGGCTTGCAACAACGCACCAAGGGCGGCCGATGCCAAGCCCTTGCCAAGCGACGATACCACGCCGCCTGTGATGAATATGAATCGTGCCATGGCCCGGCTGTCCCCGTGTTTATTGTTCTGCGAATGGCTCGCAAGTTGGTGCAGATTTTCGGCTGAGAACCCACTGTATCACGGGACTTCAGCCTTAAAGGATTCGCATCAAAAAGGCAAGAGAACCGCAAGATGATGTTGCGGCATCTCGGGCGAAGTCAATTTATAGTAACTAGTCGGCTCTGGGGACCAACGGTGCGTTGTCATCAATCGACGGCGGAAGCAGATCAGTGCCCAGCGGTACGGCGGGTACGGTTTGGTCCTCGGTGCCTTCGGCTGCAGGTGGAGTGACGCCCAATCGGTCAATGACCGACGTGCCTGATGCGTTCTGGGCCGCAATAATGGTCAGCGTGATCGATGTGCCAATAAACGCCACGGCCAAAACCCATGTCACCTTGCTCAACGCCGAAGCCGCCCCGCGGCCTGTCATGGCGCCGCCGGCGGCACCCCCGCCAGAGCCCATGCCAAGTCCACCGCCCTCGGACCGGTGCATGCGTACGCCGACGATCAATCCCCAGGCGAGAAGCAGGTGGGCGATAAGGATGACGGTTTCCATAGGGACCTGTGCAGCGGGCGGTTAACGGGCGCTATGTAGGCAAGTTTGCGAGCAGGAGCAAGGGACGATCGTGGGGACTGGACAGGTATGACTCAGACACGCACAGTGCGTTCATGCCGCATGACGATCCTGATCATCCCCACAGCCTTTTACCGTCTGACCCTGCATTGCGTGTCAAGGCACTAGAGACGATCCTGAGCGACAGGGGGCTGATAGATCGCGCCGCGCTCGACGAGATCATCGACACGTATGAAAATCGCATTGGCCCCAAGAATGGGGCGCAGGTCGTGGCGCGTGCCTGGTCCGATCCATCCTTTAAGTCGGTGCTTTTGTCCGATCCCATGCCGTTGCTGCAAGAGCTTGGATTTTATGGACGACAAGGAGAACACATGGTCGTGGTCGAAAACACGCCAGAGTGTCACAACATGGTCGTCTGCACCTTATGCAGTTGCTATCCGTGGCCTTTGCTGGGCATTCCGCCCGGATGGTACAAATCAGATGCCTACCGTGCGCGCGCAGTACGGGAGCCGCGCAAAGTCTTGGCGGAGTTCGGCGTTGACCTACCGCAAAACACAGCCGTGCGTGTGTGGGATTCCACTGCGGAAATTCGATACATGGTGCTTCCCATGCGCCCTGCCGGAACTGACGGGCTGGGCGTGGATGCGCTGGCGCAGTTTGTGTCCAGAGACAGCATGATCGGCACAGGCCTGCCGCAAGCCGGCGGCGTGACATGACGCGCCCGCACGATATGGGGGGGCGGTTTGGCGACCCGGCGATCACCCCGGACGCCCACGATGCGCCCGTGTTCGAACAAGATTGGCATGCGCGCGCCTTGGCCGTCACCTTGGCCTGCGGCGCGCTAGGACAATGGAACATCGACACGTCGCGCCATGCGCGCGAATGCCTTGCGCCGAATGACTATGCGCGCTTCAGCTACTATGAAAAATGGCTGGCCGGCCTTGCTGACCTTTTGGTGGCGCAAGGCGTTTTGAGCCGCGATGACCTGAGCGGCGCGGGCCACAAAAAGCCGCATCCCCTGTCTGACAAGTGTTTGAAGGCAGAATGTGTCACGGCGACGCTGGCAAAAGGGGCGCCGTCCGAACGAGACAGCAGTGTTTCTGCTGTTTTTGCCATCGGAGACAAGGTGCGGACACGAGCCAAGGCTAGAAATGCATGGGTGGCCGGCGGTCACACGCGGTTGCCGCACTATGCGGAAGCCGCCGTCGGAACAGTGGTGCTGTCGCATGGGGCGCATGTTTTGCCGGACAGCGCCGCGCACGGTCTCGGCGAAGCACCCGAACCGCTTTACGCTGTGGCCTTCAAAAGCGGTGATTTGTTTGCCGACCCCGAGATGGATGCAGACGAAGTGGTTCTGGACCTTTGGCAGTCTTATCTGGAGCCTGCGTGATGGCGCAGCCGGAGCCTGTTTTCGAGGCACCTTGGCACGCTGATATCTTTGCCGTTACCGTGTCGCTGCAACAGGACGGCGTGTTTAGCTGGGCTGAATGGGTTTCCGTTTTTTCAGCAGAGCTAAAGTTGTCGGGGCTGAACGAGGCCCTGAATGGCGGTGATGACTATTTCTTAGCGTGGATCGCCGCGTTGGAACGCATTCTGACCGAAAACGAGCATGTGTCAGCTGCGGCTGTCGATGCGACCGCCTTGGCTTGGCGGCAGGCGTATCTAGCCACTCCGCATGGGCAGCCGGTCACGCTTGCCTGCGATCATTCATCGACATCGTCCATGTCGGACTGACCGGAAAGGGCCCGGCGTACATGGCTCCAGCTAAGGCCAATGCCCAGGACCACGGACAGGGCAAACACGCCAAGCCAAACGTTCAGTTGTTGGTTTTTCAAGGACAGCAGGCCGAAATCATACAGCACCCAAAGCAGCGCCGCGACCACGGCAAGAACCAGGATCATGCCAAACGCGCCAATCGACCGGATCGTTGCACGAAGGTAAATGATGTAACCAATGCTCAGGATCAGGCCGGCCAGAACCACCACGGACAAGTGGGTATCGTAGTATTTCAGAGCCATCCGCACATAGTTCCAATCGGTCGGGTTGTAGCTCAACCCGATCAAAAGGAAGGCAAAAAGCCAGCGCAGAAAGATGCCCATACCCCAACCCTGAATTATTCTTGAAGAGTGGGATGCGCAATTTCATGCGGTCTGTCTAGCATGACGTGTATGCCCTGCAGAAATTCGGGTTCCCCTGCTGCATTCGCGCCGCTATACCAGCGCCGGTTTGCAGCCAGCCCGGAAAGGACCTGAAATGGCCAACGTCGTCGTCGTCGGCGCCCAGTGGGGTGACGAAGGAAAAGGCAAAATTGTCGATTGGTTGAGCGAACGCGCCGATGTGATTGCCCGTTTTCAGGGGGGACATAATGCCGGGCACACCTTGGTCATTGATGGCACTGTCTACAAACTTCACGCGCTGCCCTCTGGTGTGGTACGCGGCGGCAAGCTGTCGGTCATTGGCAATGGCGTTGTGCTTGACCCGTGGCACCTGTTGCAAGAGATCGAGGACATTCGCAGTCAAGGGGTCGAGATTACGCCAGAAACGCTGATGATCGCGGAAAACACGCCGCTGATCTTGCCGTTTCACGGCGAACTCGACCGTGCGCGGGAATCCCAGAATTCCGTGGCCAAGATTGGCACCACCGGGCGCGGCATCGGCCCGGCATACGAGGACAAGGTAGGCCGCAGGGTGATCCGGGTGGCCGATCTAGGTGATCCGAAAACACTGGAGACGCGCGTAGAACGGGCATTGATCCACCACAATGCACTGCGCAGTGGGCTGGGTTTGAACCCGATCGATCGTGAGGATCTGATCGATCGATTGACTGCTATCGCGCCTGAAATTTTGCAATACGCTGCGCCCGTCTGGAAAGTGTTGAACGAAAAACGCAAAGCTGGGCGCCGGATCCTGTTTGAAGGCGCCCAAGGCGCTTTGCTGGATATTGACTTTGGTACATATCCGTTCGTCACGTCATCGAACGTGATTGCGGGGCAAGCCGCCACGGGAACGGGCATAGGGCCGGGCGCCATCGATTTTGTGTTGGGCATTGTCAAAGCGTACACAACCCGCGTGGGCGAGGGGCCTTTCCCAACCGAGCTGTTTGACGAGGACGGCCAGCGTTTGGGCACCCGGGGCCACGAATTCGGGACGACAACAGGCCGAAAGCGCCGCTGCGGTTGGTTTGACGCGGTGTTGGTCAAGCAAACCTGCGCAACGTCCGGTGTGCGGGGCATTTCCTTGACCAAGCTTGATGTGCTGGACGGGTTCGAGACACTGAAGATTTGCGTGGGCTACGAATTGGACGGTGAACAGCTGGATTACTTGCCAACGGCGGCAGATCAGCAGGCGCGGTGTAGTCCGATCTACGAAGAAATGCCGGGTTGGTCAGAAAGCACCGAGGGCGCGCGCAGTTGGGCTGATTTACCGGCAAATGCCATCAAATACGTGCGGCGCGTGGAAGAGTTGATTGAGTGCCCGGTCGCCCTATTGTCCACATCACCTGAAAGAGATGACACAATCCTGGTGACTGATCCCTTTGCCGACTGATGTATCCAAACCAAAAGGCCTAAGTTACCGGGCGCGCCGCCGGTGGTCGCTGGTCATCCTGTTGGTCGGTTTGCCCGCTTATATCGTGTCTGCAGTCACGGTGATGAACTGGCTGGACCGCCCGTCGCTTT
>CAWUIW010000011.1:0-25432 GCA_963922515.1 uncultured Rhodobacterales bacterium
CCGCCTGTGTCTGCATCCTCATCTTGGTGAAGCAGAACAACACGCAGCCTGACATCCTCGGTTGCCCAGAAATCAGCGCCGACCGTCGCGCGCAGGACATCAGCGTCGCCGACCGTGTCGTTCCGATCCAGTGTGCCATACGCAACATCCGCGAACACGGACCACTGCGCATTTATGGGTTGAATAAAATACAGCCCGCCATAAAAGCGGTCGCCGTCCTCGATCACGTCATCATCGTCTACACTGCCGAACTCCAAATACGGTTGCAGGCGTGGACCAAACGCCTGACCGGCCAAAAGCAAGGTCGGACCTGTTCGAAATACAAAACGGTGGCTGTCCGAGGTCGTCTCACTGTCATAGCTGCGCCCGGTGAACCGCACCGTGGCATCCCATGTGTGCGGGTTAGCCCCGCCCAGATCCCAGCTTAGTCGGGCCGCTGCCCGATACGACAAACCGGTTTCCCCAAGCTCCGATGAATTGGCAACACCAGCTTCGATGGACCCGCGCGCGTCGAATCCGCTTTCGCGCGCCGACGCCTTTGCGACCAGCGCAGTCGCAGCGCTCACTTCTTCGGGCGTGAGATCTCCGCCCTGCAGGTAGATATCCAGATGGTACTGGGCCAAGGCGTTTTGACCGAGGGCAAAATATCCTTTTGCAAGCTCTAGCCGTGCTTCCTGGTTCGACGGTTCTAGGTCGATCAATCGTTCGAGCGTTGCGACGGCGGCTTCATAGTCGCCTTCGAGGACCGATGCGCGAGCATAGCCGAGCATGAGCGTGCGATCGGCTGGATTTTCGTACAACGCTTCGAACAGGTCCGCCATGCTGTCTTGCGCGGTTACATGGGGTGCGGCAAGAGCCGTCGCGAGCGCAACGGAGACCGCCGATATCTTGGAATGGATGCTCAAAGACAAACTCCGGGCACAATTGAAATAGGTTTAAAAATACGACCGCATGCTGGTCGCCGAGCCATAATTATGCAAGCAAAAATGACGGTATGACGGACATATGCGCAAAACATGGGCAAAGTCCGAGCAATCCGGACATCTTTACAACCTCCGGATACACGAAGTTCCTTGAATTCTGTCCTTGGCAATAAGCCCCCGGCGGCACGCTCAACGACCGCGGCAGGCAGGTTGACCGGCGCAACAATGTGCGCTGTCCCGCATAACTGGCCGGCCACACGCTGGGCCGTATGAGAAACCGCTCAGGGTCGGGATATGCATATCGGACCACTGCGCCCCGCAACTTCCTGAGCCAGCCAATCAGTTCCCAGGCTACCCCCTGTCGCGCGATCAGACCAGTTTGATCATCAGTTTGCCGAAATTCTCGCCAGTGAACAGCTTGGGCAAGGTCGATGGAAAAGCTGCCACGCCCCCGCTGACGATGTCATTTTTGCACGTCAGGCTGCCATCTGCGATCCAAGGCGCCATGGCTTGCATCATTTCAAGCCACCGGTTCCGATAATCAAAGTACAAAAAGCCCTCCATTCGTGCACGTTTGGGGATCAATGCAAGGTAGTTCGACGGCCCGGGCAACGGAGCTTCGGCATTGTAGCGGGAAATCGCACCGCAAATCACGATCCGCCCGTGCATCGCCATGTTGGCCAAGGCGACGTCCAGGATCTCTCCGCCGACGTTATCAAAAAAAACGTTCACACCATTCGGGCATGTTTCAGCAACCCGTGGGTACAGTGCCTCGCTTTTGTAATCGATCGCCTCGTCAAACCCGACATCTTTCAGATACGCGCACTTGTCCGGACCTCCGGCGACACCGATGACCCGGCATCCTTTGATCTTTGCAATTTGTCCGACATGTGCACCCACTGACCCGGCGGCTCCAGATACCAAAACCGTATCCCCCGCCTTTGGCTCGCCAATAAACATCAAGCCGGAATAGGCCGTGAGGCCCGCGATACCCAAGGTGTTCAGGTAGTTTTCCAGCGGTGACAGCCGCGTATCAACCTTGAAGATGTCAGTGCCATCGGAAACCGAGTAGTCTTGGACACCGCCCATACCCGCCACGTGATCGCCAATCTCAAAGGCGGGATTGTTGCTGGCCACAACTTCGCCAACAGTCAAAGCACGCATGACATCGCCGATTTGCACGGGGGGGAGGTAACCGGGCGCATCGTTCATCCAACCCCGCATTGTGGGATCGATCGACACAAAATGGTTCCGCACCAGCACCTGTTCGGCACCGGGCGTCGGCACCGCCTCTTCCATCAGTTGCCAGTCTTCGAGTTTTGGCAGGCCCTTTGGCCGTGCCGCCAGCCGGGCCTGATGATTCGTCTGTGACATGTTTCGCTCCCTTGAGGTCTGTGTTCTCACCGCGCCATTGTCCGTTTTCGGGCGGGCACAAGCTGTGTTTTCGATGGCATTGCAACGGCTGTTTCGACGTCGCAAGCCCATTGATCTTGGGCTCTTTCAGCCCGCCACACTTTCAGAGAATGATCAACTGATACGTGATATGGCGGCACGCCGCTCACTGGGTGCCAACCGACCAGAAAGATACAAAAAAGCCTGAATATCCCTGCATTGAGAAAAAACTTGTCATTTTTGTATCACTCTGGGGTGGCTTCGTAGTAGAATGACGCAAGAAATCAGGGCTCGATAAGGCACAGGCGGACATACCGCCACCTGTTTTTTGGGAGGACACCATGAATAGATTGACTGTGTCGGCGCTTGCGCTGGCAGCGGCGGGCTTTGCTTCCACCGCAACGGCAACCGAGCTGACGATTGCGATCGTCAACAACGGTCACATGATCAACATGCAGAAGGTCGCAGAGGCCTATACCGCCGACACCGGCGTCACACTGAACTGGGTATCATTGGAAGAAGGCGTTCTGCGCGAGCAGGTGACATCTGACACCGCGACAGGTGGCGGCCAGTATGACATCATCAACATCGGCATGCAGGAAGCGCCCATCTGGGGTGCGGCAGGTTGGATCGAACCACTGGCGTTCGGCGCCGACTACGACATCGATGACATGCTTCCCGCGATCCGCAACGGATTGTCACATGAAGGCACTTTGTATGCAGCGCCGTTCTACGGTGAAAGCTCGATGGTCATGTACCGCAAAGACCTCACCGACGCTGCCGGGGTTTCTATCGCCGACAGCGACAGCTGGGACAATATCAAGGCCGCTGCGGCTGCCATTCATGACCCAGACAATGGCGTCTACGGCGCTTGCCTGCGTGGTAAACCCGGCTGGGGCGACAACATGGCGTTCATCACAACGGTTGTGAATTCGTTCGGTGGCGCTTGGTTCGACGCGGACTTCCGTCCACAACTGGACAGCGACGAATGGAAAGCGGCGATCGAGTTCTACGTCGACCTGCTGGGCAGCTATGGCCCCCCGGGTTCCGAAGGCAACTCTTTCAACGAAATCCTCGCGCTTTACAACGAAGGCAAGTGCGGAATGTGGATCGATGCGACCATTGCCGCCTCGTTCCTGGAAGTTGACGGTGTGGCATACGCGCAGTCGCCAAACGCCGGCAATCCTGTAGGCGCCAATTGGCTTTGGGCGTGGGCAATGGCGGTGCCTGCCGGTTCGCCAAATGCAGAGGAGTCCAAGAAGTTTATCGAGTGGGCAACGTCCAAGGACTACATCAAGGCCGTGGCAGACCATCCTGAGTTCGGATGGGATTCGGTCCCAACAGGCACCCGCGCGTCAACGTACGCGTACCCGGAATTCCAGGCGGTTGCCGGATTTGCGGCAGCTGAAATGGCAGCCATCGAGTCTGCGGCGCCGGAAGCCACAGACCTGAAACCCTATGTTGGTGTTCAGTTCGCGGCGATCCCGGAATTCCCACAGGTCGGTTCGGCCGTTGCGCAAGAAATGGCTGCGGCTCTGTCTGGCGCAAAATCGGTAGATGAAGCTCTGGCTGACGCACAAAGCGCGGCAGATGCCATCATGTCGGAAGCGGGCTATTACTAAGCAGTCCATTGGGGAGGGGTACCCCCTCCCCACTTTCACGGGTCAAGCCGCCACAATCCGGCGAGGGATCCGTCACTTCTGTATTCTTAGACAGGGACCACAGGGATATGTCCGATCGCACGTTGCCCAGACTGCTCCAAACGCCAGCGGTGCTCCTGCTTTTGGTCTGGATGCTTGTCCCGCTGGGAATGACCCTGTTCTTTTCATTCATCCGGTACGTGCTGAACAGCTTGCGTCGCCCAGAATGGACTACGCCATCGATCAGCAACTGGCGCGGCTTCGGGAACTACGAGTACGTCTGGGGCAACGACAGTTTCTGGCTGGCAATCTACAATTCGGTATTCATGGTCACATCGATCATTATCCTGACCGTTGTGTTGGGACTGGCGATCGCCATTTTGGTCAATCGATCCTTTCCGGGTCGCGGAATTGTCCGGGTACTTTTGATCTCGCCTTTCTTTGTCATGCCGGCTGTAAACGCGGTTTTGTGGATCAACATGATCCTCGTCCCTGTCCTGGGATTGCAAGGCTTGGCCGTTGCGGGACTGAACGACTTCATTGCCGGTCTGCGCGACTTTCCGGTGCTGGGTGCGTTTTTCTCGCTATGGCCGGAACTGGAGCCGATATCGTTCCGCGCAACTCAGACGTCCGCCTTCGCCGTGATACTTATGGTCACCTGGCAGTGGACGCCATTTGCTGTCCTGATTTTCATGACCTCTCTGCAGTCGGAAGATCAACAGCAAAAAGAGGCCGCTATCCTGGATGGCGCCAACGCGTGGTCGCAGTTCCGTAACCTGACCTTGCCCCACCTTGGCCGACCCATTGCAATCGTGGTCATGATCCAAGCGATTTTTCACCTGTCTCTTTACGCCGAGATCGAAATCGTAAGCCGCGGAAACGGCAACAAGAACCTGCCATATGTTATTGGCGAATTCGCCACGAACAACATCGGTGCAGCCAGCGCCACGGGCATCTTTGCCGTGATACTGGCCAATATCGTCGCGATATTCCTGCTGCGCATGGTCGGCAAAACTCTGATGGACTGATCCCATGGCAATCGTTGCACAAGAAACCAAATTCAGCCGCGTTTTCTGGCCCGTTGTGGCTTGGGTCGTCGCTCTGGTCTTTTTCTTCCCGATCTTCTGGATGGTGTTTACCAGCTTCAAAACTGATGCCGACGCGGTGAAGCCAGAAAACCTGATTTTCTTCCAACCGACGTTGGAAAACTACCTGAACATGACCGAGAACTATGACTACTGGCGGTTCGCCACGAACTCGGTCATCACCGCAACGTTTGCCACGTTGTTCACCTTGTTCGTCGGCGTACCGGCGGCCTACGCCATGGCGTTCAACCCCAGCCGGTACACAAAAGACATCCTGATGTGGATGCTCTCGACAAAAATGCTGCCCGCCGCGGCCGTCCTGTACCCTATGACCTTTTTGACCAAGAATTTCCTTGGAATCTATGACACTCATTTCCTGATCATTCTGGTCTTGAGCCTGATCAACTTGCCGATCGTGATCTGGATGCTGTTCACGTACTTCAAGGAAATCCCCAAGGAGATCATTGAAGCCGGTAAAATGGATGGCGTGAACACGTGGGGTGAAATCAAGGATATTCTAATCCCACTGGCCTGGGGCGGTGTCGCCTCGACCGCATTGCTCTGCTTCATTTTCTGCTGGAATGAAGCCTATTGGACTGTCCGCCTAACAACCACGGAAGCCGCGACGTTGTCCAAGCTCATCGAAGGCAACCGCGCACCAGAAGGCCTGTTCTTTGGGCGGCTGTCGGCTGTATCAACTGCCGCGGTCGGACCGATCATCGTCCTTGGTTGGTTCTGTCAAAAGCAGCTTGTCCAAGGCCTAACATTCGGAGCCGTAAAGTGAAGACGCTTGCCAACGTTTCCGATCTTGCCGGAAAGTCGGCAATCGTAACCGGCGCAAACGGCGGCATCGGGATGGCGATTGCTGAGCATCTGTCAGAGCGTGGCGCAGAGGTGTTCACGACAGACGTTGGCCCAAACTTCCTCGGAGCATGCGACGCCAAGCATCAGTCGTTAGACCTGTTGTCGGACGACGGTTTGACAGCTTGCCAAGCATGGATCACCGATGTTGAGCCCGACATTTTCGTCAACAATGCGGCCTTGTTCGACATGGGTTCCGTTCTGGATGCCGATCTCGATCAATACGATCGTCTGTTCGGGCTGAACGTACGGGCGATGTATGCGCTGATGCAGTCAGCAGCAAAGTCCATGGTCGCACATGAAACCGCCGGATCAATTATCAACCTCGCCAGCCAGGCAGGTCACAGGGGGGAAGCACTGGTGGCCCATTACTGCGCCACCAAGGCTGCGGTGATCAGCTATACCCAGTCTGCCGCGCTGGCTTTGGCCCCGCACCAAGTGCGCGTGAACGCAATTTCGCCCGGCGTTGTCGATACCCCGATGTGGAAAACCGTCGACGCCCTGTTTGCCAAGTTTGAAGGCAAGGAAATTGGGCAGAAGAAACGCGAAGTGGGTGAAGCCGTGCCTTTGGGGCGCATGGGCGTACCGAGCGATGTCGCGCGGGTGGCTGTTTTTCTTGCCAGTGACCAATCTCAATACATCACCGCGCAGACGCTAAGCGTCGACGGCGGAAACGTGTTGAGGTAGCCCATATGTCCATCTTGAAGCCAGAATTCGAATTCGTAGACAGTGCGTCTGACTCGGTCCGCTATTTGGAGCATGGGTGGCCAACAGAGCTGTGCCGCTGGCACAGCCACGAGGTTTTCGAGCTGCACCTGATCACTGCAACCACCGGAAAAGCATTTGTTGGCGAACACATTGGAGAGTTTGGGCCGGGTGCGTTGTACCTCGTGGGCCCGACCGTTCCGCACAATTGGGTCACGGACGAGGTAGGCAATTATGAACCGGTCGCGCTGCGGGATATGCTGGTGCAGTTCAGCCAGGACAGTTTTGACATGCTGAAAACGGCTTTTCCGGAGTTCCGGGATTTCGATGACCTGCTGATGCGCTCGCAAGGCGGAATCGAGTTCATCGGCTTCGATTTATCGGTGTCCAAAATGCACTTGGCCGGTATACGAGACGCCACCGGTGCAGGGCGCATTCTGCGGTTCTTGAACTTTTTGCACGTGGTCAACGCCCATCCGCGTCAGCGCCGTTTGTCAGACCACAAAGTTGCGTTTCCGGATTTCAAGGCGAACACATCTGGCATTGCCGATGTCGTGGACCACATCACAACGCACTTCGCCGAAGACATCAGCTTGGAAGAGGCGGCAGCGATGGCCCACATGAGCCCCACCGCATTCTCCCGCAACTTTCAAAAATCGACCGGCACGAAATTCACTGAATTCGTGAACAAGGTGCGGATTGGCCAGGCTTGCGCCATGCTGCAGGCCACCGACGAAAAGATCGCGACGATTTGTTTTGAAGCTGGGTTTCGCAACCTCGCAAATTTCAACAGGCATTTCTTGAAAGTGAAAGAGATGACGCCGTCTGCCTATCGTGACCTGACCCGACGCGAGCTCAGCCCGAAATACGAGGGAAAGGTATGACCGAAGCGGCCGTTTTTCAAACCGGTTACAACCGGGATGCTTGTGACATCGGCTTTGTGCACATCGGCTATGGCGCTTTCCACCGTGCGCATCAAGCCGTTTACATCGACGACTACATGCAGGCGACCGGAGATCTGCGTTGGGGCATTGCCGCCGTCAATTTACGCCCGTCAGAATCGGATATCTTTGGCTTGGCCGCTCAAGCGAAAGACGGGTACCTGCTGAAGTCCATTGCACCAGATGGCACACAGGAGTTTCGCGCCGTCCGCTCGCACCGCGCCTTTGTCGATGCCACGCGTGACTTGCAAACCGCTGTCGACCTGTTTGCGCGTCCGTCGGTCAAAGCGGTTTCGATCACCGTGACGGAAAGTGGGTACGCCTTCAAAGAAGACTGGAGCTTGCGGCTGGCCGACCCCACAGTCGCATCAGATCTGGCAAATGGGTCGGCGCACACGATTTATGGGTTCCTGCGGCAAGCGTTGGCGACGCGGATGAAGGCGACCGGGGCGCCTTTGACCGTGCTGTGCTGCGACAACATTCGCAACAATGGCGCCGTTCTTGAAAATGCGCTCACGGCCTATCTGAAGGCCGCGAAAGACGCTGCGCTGCTGGCATGGATGCAGGAAAACGTGACGTTCCCCTGCTCGATGGTTGATCGCATCACACCGCGCAGCAACGACGCACTGTTCAATGAAGTGCGCAACATGTTCCCGCGATATGCCGCAGCCCCGATCCACGCCGAGGCCTTCACCCAATGGGTGCTGGAGGACAGGTTTGCATCGGTCATGCCGGACCTTGGCCGTGTTGGCGTTCAGGTCGTCAGCAATGTTGAACCCTTTGAAGAAGCAAAAATCCGGATCTTGAACGGCGGGCACACTGGCCTTGCGTACCTGGCGGCGTTGGCCGGCTACACCACGTTTGACCAAGCCATGCGGGACAAGGAGTTACGCCAGCATTTCGATGCGTGGGAAACGGAAAACGTTCTTCCCGGGCTCGAAGATATCGTACCCTTCGATACAAGCGCTTATCTTGGCCAGATTGCAGAACGGTTCGAGAACCCTGGAATTGCAGACCAGTTGGAACGCATCTGCATGGACGGCTATTCCAAGATGGCCATCTACATCCGTCCGACGCTGCGCGCCTGCTTGCAACGCGATATCACGCCCGTCGCAGGGTATGACTGCGTCGCATCCTGGGTTGTGTACGCACGAAAAGCTGCAGCTGGCACAACGCATATTCCTTACAATGAACCCTTTTGGAAGAGCCTGTTGCCGCTTTTGGCCCCAGGACAGGACGCGGCGCTGGCCGCGGATCCGCAACTGTGGGGCGACCTGCCCGACCTTTACGACGACTTCGTTCCAGCCCTTGTGGCCTCAATCCAGCGAATGGAAGAAAAATGGCAAACCTGACGCTCCGCAACATCGCAAAATCCTATGGTGCAACCCGGGTGATCGAAAGCATCGATCTGGATATCGAAGATGGTGAGTTTGTTGTCTTCGTTGGACCTTCGGGGTGTGGCAAGTCCACCTTGTTGCGCATGATCGCGGGACTGGAAGATATCTCGGGCGGCTCGCTCGCGATCGGCGATACCATGGTGAACGAGGTCGCACCGGCAAAGCGCGGCGTAGCCATGGTGTTCCAGACCTACGCGCTGTACCCGCACATGACGGTCTACAAGAACATGGCGTTTGGGTTGAAACAGGCCAAGATGCCTGCGCCAGAAATCGACGAGCGCGTGCGCGCGGCCGCCGAAATCTTGGACATTGCCCCCTTGCTTGAACGGACACCGCGCGCGCTGTCCGGCGGACAACGCCAACGCGTGGCCATCGGACGGGCGATCGTGCGTGAGCCGGAAGTCTTCCTGTTTGACGAGCCGTTGTCGAACCTTGACGCCGCCTTGCGCGTGCAAACGCGGATCGAAATCGCGCGTCTGCACGAACGGCTTGGCACAACCATGATCTACGTGACCCACGACCAGGTCGAAGCGATGACGCTGGCCGACAAAATCGTCGTTTTGCGCGGCGGAAACATCGAGCAGGTGGGAACGCCCATCCAATTGTATGAAACCCCAAACAACATGTTTGTGGCGCAGTTTATCGGCAGCCCGAAGATGAACTTTTTCCAAATGTCGGATCTGACCAGTGTTGGCGGCGCCCTTCTAGGCAGTGACACCCAAGTGCTTGGGGCACGACCAGAGCACTTACAAATTGCCTCGATGGAAGACGCGCAAATACTGGCAAAACCTGATCTCATTGAAAACCTGGGGGAATACGCCTTGGTTCACTGCGTGTCGGAAAGTGGAACGGAATTCATCGTAAAGTCGACCGAAACAAACAGATTTGTGAAGGGCAAACAGATCGGTTTGGCGGCAGACCAAGAGCGGCTACACTTTTTCGACAAAGAGTCTACAGCGCGCATCACGCGCTGAACCGCGGCTCGGCAAATGGAGTGTTCTCCGGCGCTCAAACTGAGCGCGGGCATTCAACCCAGGTAGAACGCGCGGCCAACCTGCGCAAACCGGCTGATTGCCTCGGGATAAATGTCGTTTCCTCCTGCAATTAGAAGCGCTTAGCCCCCGACCTATCCGTCCGGATAGCAATCTTTTAAGCCTATACGTTGGTATAGTCGAACTGCGCCGATTTTCTGTGTCGTGCCCAATCGGAGCCGCGCGCGAAGCGCCCCCGTGTCGTAGGTCAAGAACGCGATCTCTCAGAGCAAGGCGACATGGAAATCACGCACGAAGCCCCACATCCGGACCTGAGTTTCACGGTGCGCGCACCGTTGGAATTGGTTTGTGCGGACGGTACACGGAAATCCATCGAGCGTTGGGCACTCAGCGGATTTGCGGTTGACGATAGCTGGGACGAGGTGCCCGAGACAGGCGAACTGTCCATTCCGTTTCAAGGCGTTGCGGTCCGGTTCCCAGTGAACCTTAAGCATGATGCAGATCAGAAGTTCGCATTTTTTGAGGGACTTACAGGTCGGCAACGCGAAACACTGGCCTTGTTCTATCGGAATTTGTTGTCTGGGCAAATGGCTGCCACCGGCGACATCATTACCAGCATTGATACGCCGGTTGATCTGGTTCCCATGGGCGAGACCGAAGAAGAAAAGAAAACAGGCGCAAAATCAAAAAGCCGTCAGGCCCTGCGCATCATCTACAATCTGGCGATCTACGTTCTGATGAGCTATTTGGTGTTCGCCGTTTTGGGCGGATCGGTTTGGACAAAGTTCAACACCATCGACATTCAGCACGGCAGAATCGCAGCGCCAGAACTCTCTGTTGCAGCGATTGACGAAGGCACTGTCTACGATATCGTCGTTCGGCCCGGTGACAGGGTTAAAGCGGGCGACCGACTGATCAAAATCCGGGATGCGGGCAAAGACGCAAACGAAGACAAGGCCAACTTGGTCGTCAAGGACGCCCGGGCCAAACTTGAAACCGTGCGCGCCGCAATCGCCGAACTTGAGGCAGTGCAAACCGAAAATGCAGACGATGCCTATCGTCTGGCACTGGCGGCAAGACTGCATGCCCGTTACTTCAGATCTTCCGAGTTTGAAACCGCGCAGTACCAGTGGCTGGTCCTGCGCGATGAAAACCCCGAATTAGCCGCATCACTCGATCCGGTTCAAACAACGCTCACGCGCCTACGCGCACTGGCAGAACAACTGGCCATCGAACTCAGAACAGCCAAAGAAGTTCTGAAAAGCCGATCGCGCGAAGCCCGGGCATTGCACGTGATTGCGCCGACCGACGGAATTGTCCGCGCCATTTTTGCAACCGAAGGGGTGCCGGTACGCGGCGGCGATGAACTGATCATCCTGGAAAGCAATGCCGCGCGAGTTGCCCTCGGTTGGGCGTCCGAAAGACTGGCCGAAACACTATATGTCGGGATGCCGGCAGAAATCAGCCTGAACAATGCAGGTCAGATCGTGCGTGCGGGTGGCAAGATCACCGACCTGATCGCCGGAGAGGATCCAACGCGCCCAGGCGAGTTTGGCATCATTGTCACGGTGACGGCAGACCAGATGGATATCGATCAAACCCGCGCGCAGTTCCGAGCGTCTGCGCCTGTCAACCTGGTAGCCGACAAGCGATTGCTGAATCGCTGGACCACCCCGCTGAAACAAACCGCCACCGAGCTTTATGCAAGGTTTGGGCGCCCCGACACCAAAAGCAGCGCGTTATCCGCAACGCCCACCACCCAGTAGGTCACCCGATGTATGCACCCGAGACAGAATATGCGTTTGATAAGGATCTAACCGTACGCCTGCGGGCTTTGAAAGCACCGCGCCCACGCGGCCTGTCCCGTTGGAGTTTTGGTCAGTTGGCTTTCTTGTTGTTGATGGTGTGCACCCTCTTTTGGTTGCTGATGAACACGGCAAACCGGTTTCTCGATCCCGCCGTCATCCAGATTACGTTTGTCCTTGGAGCGCTTGGGTTCTGGCGATTTGGGTGGTGGTTCACACATGCCGTCCGTGCCGAAGTATATGCCCGGCTCAAGTGGCCGGACATGCGCCGCCAAGCAACCGAACTCTGGCAACAAGGCTGGCGACCGCGCCGGCTGCATATCCAGATGACGACCTTTTTCGAGGAGCCAGCCATCACCAAGCGGGTGATCGGTTCGATTCTCAGCCAGATCCGGCGCGAGCAAATCCCAACCACGATTTATATCGGTACGGGTTCTGCATATGACGAGAACATTATCCGCGCCTTCGTCGAAACCCATGCTCAGGATATCCCCGACGACCTCGCCAAACTGGTGTTCCTGCGCCAGAACCAACCGGGCAAGCGTATGGCGATCGGTATGATCCTGCGTGCAATCAACCGGAACGGAGTGGAAGAGGACGATCTGGTCATCTTCATGGACGGCGATGCGCTTTACGGCGACGACGTCATGGAAAAAACGCTGAGCATGTTTGGCGCTGACCCGGAGTTGCAAGCCCTGACAACGGATGAAGAGGTCATTTGCTATGGGCCGATCTGGATTCAAAACTGGCTGAACATGCGATTTGCGCAACGGCGTCTCGCGATGCAAAGCCACGCGTTATCCAATCAAGTTCTAACGCTCACCGGACGGATGTCGGTGTTCCGCGCAAAACACATGGTCAGCCACCGGTTCATCCGAACAATCGAGGCAGATCATCTGGATCACTGGCTGTGGGGCCGGTTCCGTTTTCTTTCGGGCGATGACAAATCGACTTGGTACTACATGCTGACCCAGCGCGCCAAGATGACTTACGTTCCGGACGCGACCGTCTACACAATAGAAGTGATCAAGGAAAACGGTCTGGAACGAATGGTCCAGAATTTCCGCCGCTGGTCCGGCAACATGCTGCGCAATGGATCGCGCGCAATCGCGTTGGGGCCCTTTGTTGTTAAACCTTTCATCTGGTGGTGCGTTGTGGACCAGCGCATTGCGATGTGGACGATGCTTGTGAGCCCCACGATGGCCATTCTGGCATCAGCCCATGACGGAACTTACATCTATTCCTGCCTGATCTGGGTGATGTTCTCGCGTCTGATCCTGTGCTTGTTCTTGTTCCGCTATAGCCGGACGGTGGACATGAGCTGGCCGTTCATCTTGTACTTCAACCAGATCATCAACGCGTCGGTGAAAGTGTTCATGATCTTTCACCTCAGCAAGCAAAAGTGGTCGAACCGCGGCAATCAATCTTCGGGCGCTGGGGTGGGCTTGATCGCCAGCCTGCAAAACGCAACGGCCAAATTCCAACTCGTTACCGCAGTGTCCGGCTTTTTCCTGCTGGTGGCGGTCTATGTCGGGCTGATTCCAAACCCGTTTTTCTGATCCGCTATCCTTTTGGCCATCGAAAGCCCCGAATGCTCTCGAATACGCCTCCTAAGGACAGGGGACTGGCCAAAATCACAAAGGTACAGTTTTGCCAACACCTAGGCCATTCGGCCCAACCTGGAGAAAAAAATGATCTACCCCGTAATCTTGGCCGGCGGCTCCGGCACACGACTTTGGCCGCTGTCACGCAAAAGCTATCCGAAGCAGTTTGCCCAGATCACTGGGGAGACCAGCCTTTTTCAGCAAGCGCTGAAACGCTTGTCTGCTCCTGACTTCGGCGCACCCGCGATCATGACGGCCGCGGACTTTCGTTTCATTGCGGCTGAGCAACTGGCGGCATCCCGGATAGAAGACGCAGAAATTCTGATCGAACCAGAAAGCCGGAACACGGCTCCGGCAATTCTGATCGCCGCGTTGCGGTTGGAAGACCAGCCAGATGCACTGATGTTGGTGGCGCCATCGGACCATGTGGTAACGGACGAGACGGCGTTCCTGCGTGCGGTCCGGGCGGCCGTACTGGCCGCCGACGAGGGCGAAATCACGACCTTCGGCATTCGCCCTGATCGACCGGAGACCGGCTATGGCTATCTGGAAACCAAGTCTGCCATTCGGGGGGCGCCGGTTCTGCCACTGCACCGCTTTGTCGAGAAACCAGATCAGGCCACAGCAGAGGCAATGGTTGCAGATGGCAGTTTTCTGTGGAACGCGGGCATCTTTATGTTCCGGGTCGATGCAATCCTGCGCGCATTCGAAACCTTGGCCCCGCATCTCATCGGGCCGTGCCGGGCGGCGTTGTCACTGGCCAAGCGAGACCTCGATTTCACGCGACTGGACGCGGCCGCCTACGCCCGCGCCGAAGACATTTCCTTTGATTTCGCAATCATGGAAAAACACGACCAGCGCGCCGTTGTCCCGATGGAAGCTGGCTGGTCGGATCTGGGTGGATGGCAGTCTGTCTGGAACGTCGGCGACGGCGACGCAGATGGAAACGTCGTCAGCGCCAGTGCGACGGCGATAGACTGCACCAACGCTTTACTGCGCAGCGAAGATCCCGACATCGAAATCGTGGGTCTTGGTCTGGATAACATCGCCGCAATTGCAACCCGCGATGCGGTGCTAGTCGCGGACAAGAGGGACACTGAAAAGATGCGAGAGGTCGTGGCAAAACTAAAGGCCAAAGGGGCGAAACAAGCCGAGGAGTTCCAGCGCTGTCATCGCCCTTGGGGATATTATGAAACCCTAACGATTGGATCCCGGTTTCAGGTGAAGCGGATCATGGTCCATCCCGGCGCACAACTCAGCCTGCAAAGTCATGTCCATCGGGCCGAGCATTGGGTGGTCGTCGAAGGATCAGCCCATGTCACGGTCGGCGACACGGTCACGCTGCTTTCTGAAAACCAAAGCACCTTTATTCCGCTAGGCGCTGTTCACCGTCTGCAAAATCCTGGAAAGGTCCCTCTGCATCTGATCGAGGTACAGTCGGGCACCTACCTCGGCGAAGATGACATCGTTCGCTACGAAGACATCTATGCCCGGGCAGACAGTGTTGAAGCGGCATAGCCCAACAGTCTGAAATCGCTTTGATTTCGGCCCCACATGCTTTCGCATGTGGGGTTTTTTTTGGCTTTTTGAAAGGTGTTTTCTTCCTAGCCGTAAGGATAGTGCCCCTGACCCTAGGAGGGGCAACCTATCCTTTCCCTGAAAACATACTGCGCTTTCAGCGGGTTATTCCAGTCGCAACGAAACATTCTGCGACAAGGAATTGCAAAATGATGGATATGACCCCCTTTGACCGCCAAGTTGCAACGCCGGTCATTCGCCCGGTCCCCGCGGTGAAACCCTCAGTGAGCGTTGTGGGTTTGGGCTATGTCGGCGCGGTATCGACCGCCTGCTTGGCCAGCCTTGGCCACCGCGTGGTTGGCGTTGATATTGATCATGCCAAATGCGAGCAGATTGCGCGCGGCGAGTCCCCGATCCACGAGCAAGATCTGAGTAAATTGCTCACGGAAGGTGTGGACAATGACTTGATCAGCACCACCGACGATCTGGCCTGGGCTGTGCGGGAAACAGACGTGACCTTTGTGTCTGTGGGTACGCCAACTGCGGCGGATGGCGGTTGTGACTATCGCTACATCGAAGCGGCCGCGCGCAGCATCGGGGTAGGCATTGCGCAGAAAACCGACTTCCACGTTGTTGTGATGCGCTGCTCGATCCCTCCAGGCACCACCCTCGGTGTAATGGCGCCGATCATCGAGAAGATCTCGGGCAAGACACTTGGCCAGGACTTTGGTGTCGCCTTCAACCCCGAGTTCCTGCGCGAAGGCGTAGCGGTTGCAGATTTTTACGCTCCACCCAAGACGGTTGTGGGCGCAACCGATAACCGCAGCGCGCGGATCGTGGCCCGCATGTTCGATCCGGTGGATGACAATGTGATCACCACCTCGATCGAAACCGCCGAGATGGTCAAATACGTCGACAATGTCTGGCACGCGGCCAAGGTCTGTTTCGCAAACGAGGTTGGACGCTTGTGCAAACCACTGGGTGTCGACAGCCATGACGTGATGGACATCTTTGTTCAGGACACCAAACTGAACCTGAGCCCGTACTACCTGAAGCCAGGCTTTGCCTATGGTGGCTCGTGCCTGCCGAAAGAAGTGCGCGCCGTCGCACATATTGGCGACAAAATCGGCGCGGACATCCCAATGATCAAGGCCCTGAGCCAGTCGAACAGCGCACAGATTGCCCGCGCCGCAGATATGGCATTGGAAACCGGCGCGCGCAAAGTCGCCGTTCTGGGGGCCGCGTTTAAACCTGGCACCGATGACCTTCGCGAAAGTCCGATCCTAGAGGTGATCGCCGCGCTTACAGATGCCGGCGTCGAAGTCAGCGTACATGACACGGCCATTACCCCGGAAACCAACATTGAGGGGCAACTGGCCTACGTGCGCCATGGCAGCCCGGGATTGCAGCGACTGGCCGGCGATTTGCGGGGCATGCTGACCTCGGACCTTCAAGCCAGTGTCGACGAAGCTGAGACGGTCATCGTTTGCCATCCTCACGCGGTCTATCGCGATGTGCTCAGCCGCGCCGAAGGCAAGACCGTGATCGACCTCGTCCGCCTAAAAACAGACGTGCAAGACACTACCCACCTCAACGGGATCGGTTGGTGATTACCTTCGGCGGTCGCTTTGACCGCCGCTTATCCTTCAATCAGGAGAAATAAACATGTCCAACTACATGGGCGGGACCGGCGTGAACGACACGCTGTCCGGTTCCGCAGATCCAGATGTCATTGTCGGTCTGGCCGGTGATGACGAAATCTCAGGCAGCGGTCAGGGTGACACGCTGTTTGGAGATTATTCAGACCCCAACATGTTCGACGGCACCGAGAACATCAGTACATTCACGGCTTACGCCGAAACAGGCGACTGGTCGGTCACCAATCTCGACGCTGGCCACCAGGAAATGACCCAGACCGTGCAAACCGAAGCCGGCGGCGTTTACTCGATTTCCTTCTCTTTGGCAGCCAACTTTGCGGCCGGTCGGACCAACGCAGCCGTTGAAGTTTACGTGGATGGCACGCTGGTCACGACCGTATCCACTGACAGCGGCGCGTTCTCTGATCACACGCTACAGTTCACCGCCACCGATGAGGATGCCGAGATTACGTTCCGTTCGATCGATTCCGGAGAGAACGCGCAAGTCATCAACACGGACGGTCCGGCGTTTTACTACGAAACCGAAATGGAAATCGGCGGCTCCACGCAAACCGTTGCCGCTTTTGCCGATGGTCAGGCCAATTTGTATCAGGTGTTGAACGGGACACTCTATGTGTTCGAAACCCAGAGCAACAGTTACGAAAAAGCAGGAGCGGATGGCACCGTCAACGTCAACTCGTTGGGGTTCAACACCGAAAACAATTTGCTTTATTCTATCGCGGTCGGAAACGGTGTGGACTCGCTCGGCGCGGCAGTCAGCCACGGCGATCTGATCATGTTCGATGCAACGGGAGCCAACTATCGCATTGGCGAAACCCCCTATCGGTCCTGGACCGGCGACTTCGACGATCAAGGCAATTTGTGGTCTTTTGAGTCTGACATGGATCGGGTTGCGGTCATCGACGTCGACAACATCGATGCGAACGGCAACCCAGTCACAACTGTCTATAAGTTTGATCAATCCGCCGTCACCCAAAAATACTGGGACTTGGCTTTTGATGCGGGGACACAAACGTTCCGCGGGGTCGCCCGGCCATCCTCGGAGGGTGCCACCACCACAATGCTGATTGTCGATATCTCGAGTGGAACGCCCGAGTTTTCGACCATTGATGTGACCAGCACGGTGATCGATGGAGAAGTCTTGAGCGGCGTGCCGCTGATGACATTCGGCGCGGCGATCTTTGACGCCGATGGGAACCTGTACGTAGGCGGCAATGGCGGCGACCACGACATGGACGACAGCACTGGCACGTCTGGTGGGATCTATCGTGTGGTTATCGATCCCGATACCAACACAGCGTCGCTTGTGCTTATGGCCGCAGCTCCAAAGTCGTACTCGAACGACGGCGCTGCAGATCCAACAGCAGAGAGCCCATTTGCAGACATCGACCTGAACAGCAGCGTTCTGCTGCGTGACCTTGAGCTGGTGGCAACCGTTGAGGGGGAACTGACCTATGACGATACGCTTACCGGCGGCGCTGGGTCGGACACAGTGTCCGGCGGGATTGGCGACGATGTCGCCTTTGGCGATGGCGCCGGCGATCTTCTGAACGGCGGAGACGGCGACGATGTGATGAACGGTGGCTCGGGTCAGGGCGACAATGGCATCATTTCGGTCTACGACGATGACGGAAATCGATACGATCAATACGGAAACCCGCTGCCAGAAGATGACGATGTTCTGTCCGGTGGCCAAGGCAACGATGATCTATCCGGGTCCGCGGGCCACGATTTGCTGGACGGAGGTCAAGGAACCGACACGCTGAGCGGCGGATCCGGCAATGATACTCTGTACGGCGGATCCGATGGCGACACGATGAGTGGCGGCGGTCAGAACGACAACCTGTATGGTCAGGACGGCAACGATAATCTCAGCGGCGGTTCTGGCAACGACCTGCTTGACGGCGGAACCGGCGACGATGTGTTGAACGGAGGCAGCGGGAACGATCTGCTGAACGGCGGCGACGGCACAGACCAAATGACAGGTGGCACCGGTACCGATGCGTTGGCCGGCGGAGACGGCGACGACACGCTGGCCGGCGGTTCAGATGACGACATCCTCGACGGGGATGACGGCAACGACAATCTGAATGGAGGTTCTGGCGACGATACGTTGGACGGCGGGGCTGGACGAGATCGGCTTCTGGGCGGCAGCGGCGATGACGATTTGCAAGGCGGAGAAGGCAACGACTACATCAACGCCTGGACTGGCGATGACGTCATCGATGGCGGTGCAGGTCGCGACAGGCTGTACTTCGGCGCTGGCAATGATGTTGCCTCTGGCGGTGCAGATGCAGACCGTTTCATTTTCCGGTACGGAGATCTGGATGGTGGCTTGAACATCATCACGGATTTTTCGACCGCAGATGGGGATCGGCTGGACTTGCGACAGTTGGATCTGCTGGAAGCTGGCGAAACTGCAAGCGACTGGTTGGCGTCCAATGCTTCGCTGAATTCAGAGGACCAAGTTGAAATTGACCTTGGATCCGGCACAACAGCGCGATTGGACAATCTGGGCTTCACACAAGACGACCAGATCCTGACACTTGCCGATAACTTCTTGTTCTAGAACGGGGAAGAGGCTGGTCAGAAAAGGCCAGCCTCTTTGGCAATCATGGCGGCTTGAGTGCGGTTCTTCGCATCCAGCTTTCGGCAAGTCGTTTTCACGTGCAGCTTGATTGTGACTTCCTGCAAGTCCAACTCCCGCGCGATTTCCTTGTTAGAAAGACCGCGGCAAAGCCCACTGAGCACTTCCAACTCACGTTGACTGAGACCTTTGGCCAGTGGGTTTTCAGGTTCTTGTTCCTCGGCCGTCATGAATTTGACGGGCACAAATGTCTCCCCCGTCGCCATAAAGCGCACGGCGTTGACAAGCGACTTGGCACCCATCGTTTTCGGCAAGAACCCGATCGCCCCCGCATCAAGGGCTTCTTGCGCAATCGCCTTGGGTGCGATGCCGGACATAATGGCGACCGGACGTCCGTCGACGGCATCCATCGCCTTGGACAACCCCTCGAGCCCATTCATCCCGGGCATGGAGTAATCCAGCAAAATCAGGTCAAACAGTGTTTTGCGCGCGGCATCACAGGCTGCCTCAAGATCCGCAACCGCCGTGACCTGTATATCCGGTTCGTTCTCCATGAACGCCGAGAGCGTATCCCGAACCAGATCATGGTCGTCTGCGATAAGTACTTTCATGCGCCTCGCTCGTCACTGGCCCGTGCATTGTCTGCAACGGCCTTAGAAATCTGCCTCAGGTCAGGCGGTTTGGCAAACACTGCCTTTACAGCGGCCGTCGATAGCCGTGGATCTGCCAGCCGCCGCGACAACGCTGTTAATATTATAACAGGCAAATCAGGCGCATCTTTGGCAATCGCATCAACCAGATCGCCACCATTCATTACACCCATGTTGTAGTCGGATATCACCAGCGACCAGGCGTCTGGATCATCCAGTATGCTTTCGACAGCCAGTTCAGGGTCATTCACCACGGCGACCTCTGCGCCGGCGCGCTCAAGGTACGAGGCCACAACATCGGCCACATCAGCCTCGTCATCGACGATAAGGATAAGATGTCCGCTCAAGTCTGCCGGAGTCTCATCTTCAAACTTGTGGCCACGTGTTGCGGTATGCGCGCCCAAGGGCCAGTAGATTGTGAATCGGGTCCCTCGACCCAGCTCTGTCTCCACGTCGATGGCCCCTGCATTGTTCAGCACCATGGACGCCACAGTTGCAAGGCCCAAGCCAGAGCCCCTTGCCCCTTTTGTCGAAAAATAGGGATCAAAAATCTTGCCCAGCACGTCCGGGGAAATGCCCGCTCCGTCGTCCTCGACATACAACGCCGCATAGCTTCTGGCGGGGTCAAAGCGACCCAGGAAAGGGGTGGCGTCTGCTGCGGCTTTGAACAACGTCGAACCAACGGTCAGGGTTCCGCCACCATCGCCCAAGGCATCCTGTGCGTTTAGCAGTAAGTTCAAGACGATCCGCGTCACTTCGGTCGGGCTGCCAAGAACAGGCAAAACATCATCCGAGCGGATCTGGTTCAGGGTCACATCGGCGCGCATGTTCACTGACAGCAAGTCAACCGCCGACTTGATTGCAAGCCGCAGATCAAACTCGGAAATGTCGCCCGTGTCGCGCCCCAAATCCAGGAGCCGGTTCACAAGATAGGCGGCCTGCGTCCCGGCTGCCGCGATGCGATCCGCATGCTTTCGCAGCTTTTCGGTGACCGCCGCATCACCACTGATCAAAGCCGCCGATCCAGTGATTGCTGACAACAAGTTGTTGAAATCATGCGCAAGGCCCGCAGCCATTTCCGACAAAATCTGTTGGCGCCGCGCCTGATCCAGTTGCTCTGTCAGCTCAAACTGCTTGTTTTGAATTTCGCGTTGTTCGGTGATGTCACGCACAATGATGATGACACCCACTTCATCAACTTTCCGAAGTACGACGTCATGCCATCGCCGGTCGGTATCCTCTGCGCCCAGCGCCAGAACTCTACTGGCTTGCCCAGCTTGATCCAGCGCACTGACGACGGCGTCTATCCTGTCTTGGCCGTTGTCGCGCAGATAACGCGAGAACCATGAACGACCGATCAATTGAATTTCAGACCTGATGCCGAAAACGTTGCACAGACTGGGATTGGCATACAGCACCCGACCATCGGCATCTGCAATGGCAATACCGTCCGGCGCATTCTCGATCGCGGCGACCCTTCCGCGCAAAGTACGCTCGGCCGATTTCAGAGGCGTGATGTCAGTTGCAGAAACAACAAACCCGGCATCTTCTGTCTTTTGAACGCGCAGGAACAGTGTCCGCCCATCAGGCAATTGCAGCTCTTGTTGTGCCCCGCTTCTTGCAACGGCGCGCAAGTCCATCTTTGCTATGTCAGGGGCCTGCGCCAACATGGTGGCGGGGATGGTTTTGACATGCCCGGCAAGGTTGTCGTCAAATGTGGTGCCGGTTGCCCAGTCAAGGCCAGGTGCCGGCAGGATTTGCCCAAACCGTTGATTGCTAAACAGAATGCCCAAAGACGCATCGACCAACAGAAACCCGTCATCGGTATGCGACAGGGCATCGAACATCCGGCGCCGGTTGGTTTCGCTTTCCTGTTGTGCAGTGACCCGGTCCGAAACATCTGTTTGCGTCGCAACAAGATAATCTGCCTGACCATCCGCACCGATAACGGGAAACAGCGACAGCTCGTTCCAAAAAGCGCGCCCATCCTTGCGCTTGTTGCGCAACACGAATGTACCTGTTGCATTGTCCCTGACCGTTTGGCGCAATTCTGTTCTGATCGCTGATGCGGGATCTTCATCGTTTAGGAACCGGCAGTTTTGGCCCAAGACCTCTTCGCTCGTGTATCCCGAAAGCCTTTCAAACGCTGAATTCACAAAAATCAGCGGGCGCCGCTCATGCCGCGCATCTGCAATGGCAAAACCGGACGAAGACCCATCAATCACAGCAGCCAAAAGCCTGTTTCTGGACTGCAACTCCAGCGCTTTCAAACTCTGCCCGGCAAGCGCGGATATCTGTTCCATGAGCTGCCGGTCGCTCTTTGTGAACTGCGCCCGTTCCCGATGCAAAGCGACAAGTGCTCCCTTTTGGTCTGCATCACCCAAGAAGATCGGAACAGATAGCAGGCTGCGAAACGGGGCTTCGCCGGCAGCCGCAAAGACTTTCCATTGTTCGACTGCAGATACATCCGCCAAGTTACGTGGTTTATTGAACAGCGGAAGATCCACGTCCGTCACGTCTGCTCTTGGAAACTCGAAATGCGATGCTTCAAGGATTTCAAGGACCCCATCTGCCACACGCAGGAGTCCGACTGCGTTGGCCTTCAAAGCACTTTGCGTCGACGCAACGAGCGTGGCCATCGCGTCTGATGTCGTGGTGACGGATGTCAGAGCAGTCAAAATGTCGAAAAGCGCGTTTGCTTCTGCGAGCAATCGCGCTTCTCTATTTCGGAGGTCCTGCAGCTCTACAAGGGCCTCTCGTAGTCTTTCGTCGTCGGGCATCTCGTGCGTTTAGCTTGGTCGGCTGGATTCCGAAAAGACTAAACACGAGATCATCAGGTTACCATGCCTGTTTCCACCGCCGACCACGCGGCCCTGTTCGCCGAAGGAGAATAGGGTCAAGAACGGCGCGCCGCCCAGTGCGGACTGGGTGCCCTCCAAAACCACGTTCATCTTGTCTCGGATGCTCAGCATGCACCCTCCGCAATACACCATCAATGCGCCAGCAATGTCTGCGCCCGGATTGGGCAAGGATTGGCGCGCAACACGCTCTGCTCTTTCTGCAAGCGCCGATGATGTGCCTGTCATCTGGGTGATTTTTTCGCCTTGCTGCAGGTCTGCAAACAAATCGATCGAACCATCTGCGTTCGCGATCGCCGGATGCGCCAGCAAGTAGTTCGCAATGCCTTTGAACCTCGATACCTCTCGACCCAGCGGCCACAGCGTTGCAGTCGACAGAATATTGTTTGCTGTTCCGTCCTTGGGCGTTTCAAAGACTGTCTCGGTCCACTCGTCATAAACATCCATTGCTGGGCGGCCGTCTATTTCCAACAACTTCCGCCCGGCAACCTTAGTCACAGTGCCCATGTGATCGGTCGGGGCGTAGCCATTCAGATAAGCAAATGACACATCGGTTGATGGAAACAGCACCGAAACAACCACCGCATGGCTGCCTGTTGCCTGACCGTCCGAGACATACCAGTCTCCGCTGACCGTGTTGTCGGCCGCACTGCCGCCGATGATCGGCACGTCGGTTCCGATCACATCTTCGATCCCCATCAACACCGCTTCTTCTGCCCCCGGTGTGGCGGTCACCCAGACCACGTCGGGGATTTCCCCAGCGCGATCCGCACATTGCAAAGCTTCGGTCGTCGCAAGCCGGGCCGCTCCGCGCGCATCATCGTCGATGGACTGAAACCCAGTTCCGTAGTCTCCACCCGGATCTTCAATCGCAAAAAGCGCAATGCCCGCGCCGCTCTGTGTCAAATCGCCAACATTCGCCATGGCGCCCAGACACGATGTCGACGCGTGCAAGGCACCGGTACCCAGCCGAGCCAACTCGTCGCGCACCAGGTCGGAAGGATGGGCAGCGTTGCACGCCACAAACACAAAACTTGGTTTGTCGCAGGCGGCGTTTAGGTCGGCGCGAAGGCGTGCAAACGCCGCCGCGGTGTGTGTGTTGGTGCTGCCAAAAGTATGTATCCGCATAAGCCCCTATCCTTTTGACGTAGCGCATAAGGAATTCCGCCCTGCGTGGCACGGTGTCATGAGGATAATCGACTATCCGAAAGTATAGGTGTCAGGCAGGATAGGCTTCTTCCAGCATGTATCCCACCAAGCCAGTATAGGTTTCCGCCCATGCGGCTCCGGCCGCTTCGTCGAAATCGGGGCCCAGAATGGTGCCCATGGCTTCGATCAGGCACGCGCCAACCATGTCATAATGCGCGGGTTCTACCCCATACGACACGTGGCGAATGGCCAAGTCACGCGCGGCGGGCAGCAATTGATCCGTGTCATCCAGATGATCGATGATGAAGTTCAACGTGTCGATCAGCTTGACGCCTTGTTCTTGCATATCACCCTTGAACAGGGCCTGCGTCTGCGGCGCTCTTTGAAAAAGCAGCGTATAGAAACTGTTGGCCAAAGCCTCTCGATGCACAATAGCTTGCGCCCAAGTTTCGCGAACCCTATCTGTGTTATCCATGCGGTCCCCCGGCCGATTTTGCACCAGCCTAGACCATTTCTGATCGCAAACTCCAGAGCGTCGCGACGGCGACAGCGGAAGTCGAGTTCTCATGTTGGATTGGCACAAGGCAATCTGACGAACCGGTTCGCCTCTCAGGCATCAGCAGTGTTCCGCACCGGGCTCACGGCCTAAGGCGGCGCGTCGACTCTCTCACAACCACTTCTGTCGCAAGCGAAATCGCCGTAGGGCGACTTTGATCTACCACCCAGCTTGCCAGCGCGTCCGCTGCTTTTGAGCCCATGTCCTGAACCGGCAATCGCACTGTTGTAAGTCTTGGAACAACAACTTCGGATCCAGGAAGGTCGTGAATGCCCATAACGGACACTTGCTCCGGCACCGCCACACCCGCCCGATGAAGCTCGTGCAAAACGCCATATGCCAGAAAGTCTGACGCGCACAAAATGGCGCTTGGCAGCGCGGGACGCTGTAGGATCTGTAACGCAGCCACGCTGCCGCCCGGCACCGACAATTCTGTTTCAACGCAAGACAACTCCAGCCCGCTTGCAAGACTGGTCACCCCGGCCACGCGTGCGCGTGTGCGGTCATTGTTTTCGGTTGGTCCGTGGACGAACACGATGTTCCTGTGCCCGAGCTCAACCAGATGAGCACATGCCGAACGGGCGGCTTCAAAGTTGTCGTACCCGATCGTCGGGATGTGATACGCAGGGTTGAAATAGGAAATCGCGACCGCTGGTACAGAAGTTCTGTCCAGCAAGGCGTGCAAATCATCGTTGTGCGTTACACCCGACAGGAACAACCCCTCGACCCCTATGTTCAAAAGCGCGCTTGCCTTGCGCAACTCCAAGTCACGGTCGTCTTCGGTTGTGGCAACAACCAGCGAAAACCCGTAGTCGGCCAGACGGCGTTCTATTGCCGTGATGGTCTGCGAAAAGATATCGCTGTCCAGCGTCGGTATGAGAGCTCCGAGTATCTTCGACCGGCCCGAATTGATGGCCCGCGCGGCCGCACTTGGCACGAAGCGCAACTCTGCAATCTTCTGCTCGACCCGGGTCAGCGTTTCCGTGCTGACCTTGTGAGGCGTGTTGAGCACCCGCGAAACCGTGGCCACCGACACGTTCGCAGCGCGCGCAACGTGACGCATATTGTCCTTCCTGCTGCCTTTTCGGTCCGCCATGCCCAATGGTTCGTC
>CAWUIW010000012.1:0-24632 GCA_963922515.1 uncultured Rhodobacterales bacterium
CCGGAACTGCTCCGCAGCATTGTCGCCGCTGCATCGGATATCGCGTTGGTGGTGTCCGGCGAGGGCACGATCCTGTCTGTCTTGCTTAACAAGCATGACGAGTCCTACGGCAACCTAGACCATTGGGAAGGTCGGGAAATCAGCGCTTTTCTCACCGCCGAGAGCGTTCAAAAGTTCACAGATGCGCACTCTGCTTTTCTGGCAGGCAGTGCAAGCAAGCGGCTGCTGGAACTCAATCACGTGGACAATGCGGCGTGGGAATTCCCGATCAGGTATACGTTCCACCGCATTGGTCAGGACGAAACCGTTTTGATGCTGGGTCGTGACCTGCGGCCGATTGCGGAAACTCAACAGCAGCTGGTGCGCGCTCAAATGGCACTTGAGCAAGGATACGAAGCGCGCCGGGAGTTTGATGCCCGCTATCGCATCTTGCTGGCCAACACCCGTGAGCCGATGGTGTTCGTTGCCGTCGAAGATGGGCGCATCATTGATTGCAACAATTCTGCCGCCACGCTTTTAGGCGGCGATGCCGATGCTCTGAACGGCACCGTTTTCGCGATGCATTTCGACGACACCAAGAGCGGCGAATTTATCGAACTGCTCGTGTCGTCATCGGGTCCGGATGCGGGTGATCTGCCACGGGCCCGATTGCGGAATGGGCGGCGCAGCGTGAGCATTCCAACGTCTTTGTTCCGGGCGGCGGGCGATCGTGTCCTACTGTGCCGTCTGGACACCACTGCGTCGACGCCAGGCACGGACGAAAGCCTGACTGGGCAGTTGATGCATCTGTATCGCGAAGGCAGGGACGCCATTCTGTTCACGGATGATCGTGGACAGATCACGGAGGCAAACGAAGGCTTTCTTGAGTTGGTCGATGCCGGCAATCTGACGGATGTCAAAGGCCGGAGCCTTGCTGATTTTCTGAGCCGCGGCCAGATTGACAAGAACATGCTGCTCGAGAACGCCAAGAACGGCGGCCAGGTTCGAGTTTATTCCACCAAACTTGTGAACGACCTGGGTTCTCGCTTGTCGATCGAAGTGGTCGTCACCTATCTGGGCGCGTTGTCACATCCGGCTTATGGCTTTGTCATTCGCGACATCAGTCGCGCCGAAGCGGTGCGGCCGGCGTCAGCCAATAAGGAAGATGCCAATCGCAATGTGGTTGAACTGGTTGGGTCAGCCACGTTGAAGGACATCGTATCTGAAACGACAGATGTCGTGGAAAAGATGTGTATTGAAACGGCCGTATCACTGACCCGCAACAATCGCGTTGCAGCGGCCGAAATGCTGGGGTTGTCGCGTCAAAGCCTGTACGTGAAACTGCGCAAATACGGACTGTTGAACAAGCACAAGGATGGCGACCCGAACGACGATTAGGTCGCAGCCCGCCGCCCTTGTTTTTCTTGCGTCGACTCAATGTGTCAGCAATAGTTGACACATGAGTGTCACTGAAACCTATACATCACGTCGGTATCCGGAGCCGTCCGCGGCGCTGGAGTTGATAAAGCCGATCACGTGGTTCCCGCCGATGTGGGCATATCTGTGTGGTGTTGTGTCGTCAGGTGCGTCCCCGCAAGGCATGTGGCTGCCAATAGGGCTGGGTGTTCTTTTGGCCGGACCGATCGTCTGCGGGATGAGTCAGGCGGCCAATGATTGGTGCGACCGGCGCGTCGATGCGATAAACGAGCCACACCGCCCGATACCGTCCGGGCGCATTCCCGGGCGTTGGGGGCTTTGGATTGCGCAGCTTATGACGGTGCTGGCTTTGTTGATCGGCTGGTTCCTGGGTCCTTGGGGCTTCGGTGCCACCGTGCTCGCAGTCCTGGCTGCATGGGCCTATTCGGCCGAGCCAGTTCGATTGAAGAAGTCTGGCTGGTGGGGACCTGGGCTTGTTGGTTTGAGCTACGAAACTCTTCCTTGGTTCACCGGTGCTGCAGTTCTGTCGGCGGGCGCGCCCAGCTGGCAGGTGATCGTCGTTGCCATCCTGTACGGCCTTGGCGCCCATGGCATCATGACACTGAATGACTTCAAAGCACTGGAAGGCGATCGTCAGACTGGTGTTCGATCGCTTCCGGTCGCACTTGGTCCGTTGCGGGCCGCTCAGATTGCGTGCGTTGTGATGGCTGTACCACAAGTCGTCGTGGCCGCTTTGCTGCTGTTGTGGGATCGCCCGATGCATGCAGCGGGGGTCGTCTTGGTTTTGGCGTTGCAGGGATGGGCCATGACGATCATGTTCCGGGATCCGAAGGCCAAGGCACCGTGGTATAACGGCACCGGAGTGCTGCTTTACGTGAGCGGCATGATGATCGCGGCCTTCGCCCTGCGCAGCATTGGAGGTGCGGGATGACGCTATCGTGGTTTGGTGTCTTCCGGCTTGGGCTTGTTCAGATGGCGCTGGGCTCCATCGTGGTTCTGACCACAGCAACAATGAACCGTGTGATGGTTGTCGAGCTGGCGCTGCCTGCCATTCTACCCGGCTTGCTTGTCTCCCTTTACTACGGCACGCAGTTCCTGCGGCCTCGTTTTGGCCATGGGGCCGATGCCGGAGGGCGCCGCGTGCCGTGGATCCTTGGCGGTGTTGGTTTGCTGGCCATGGGTGCCGTTTGCGCTGCGGGTTCTGTTGGTCTGATGGAGCGGGCGACCTGGTTAGGAATTGCCGCGGCCGTGCCCAGTTTCCTGCTGATCGGACTGGGCATCGGCGCAGCCGGCACAAACCTGCTGGCCTTATTGGCAGCCCGGGTAGATGAAACACGGCAGGCCGCCGCCGGAAGCGCGGTATGGATCATGATGATTGTCGGGCTGGCCGCTACAGGCATCACCGCGGGCCTGTTGTTGGACCCCTACTCGCCGGGTCGGCTATTGGCTGTCACCGCGGGCGTTTGCGCCGTCGCTATCTTGCTGTCCTGCCTGGGCGTCTTGGGTCAGGACCGGATGGCGCGCCACGCCCAAACCCGTGACCAGAGCCGCGCGCCCTTTTCCGAGGTTCTGCAAGATCTGTGGTCTGACAAACGCGTGCGCGGGTTCACGATTTTCGTCTTTGCGTCGATGCTGGCATACAACCTTCAGGACCTGATACTGGAACCGTTCGCAGGACATGTCTTTGGCATGACCGTCGGGGAAAGCACGCAATTGGGCGGTATGCACCATGCCGGTGCTTTGGTGGGCATGCTTTTGGTCCTGGCCAGCGGTACTTTGCTGACACGATGGGTCGTGGTGCCCGTACGCGTATGGGTGATCGGGGGGTGCATCTTGTCCGGTATTGCCCTGATTGCCATGGCATTCGGCGGCATGCAGGGGCCAAGCTGGCCAATTGTACCGAATGTGTTTGCCCTAGGTCTAGCCAACGGCTGTTTTGCCGTCGCCGCAATCGGCGCCATGATGGGCCTGGCCCGCGAAGGTAAAACAGCGCGCGAAGGAGCCCGCATGGGGATTTTTGGCGCCGCGCAAGCAATTGCCTTTGGGCTTGGTTCGTTTCTGGGAACCGCCGCCGCAGACGTTATGCGTTCGATTGTCGCTCACGATGCGGTCGCATACGGCACCGTCTTTTGTCTGGAAGGCCTGGCCTTTCTTGTTGCCGCCGGGTTGGCATTCCAAATCGGCATGTCCCCATCCAACCCACGTCCAGCTCCCGATGCTGCGCTTATGCCAGGAGAATAACCATGTATGATGTCGTCGTCGTTGGAGGAGGCCCGGCCGGAGCAACTGCTGCCGAGGATCTTGTACGGTCCGGCCACAAGGTGGCCCTGCTGGACCGTGAAGGTCGGATCAAACCGTGCGGAGGCGCCATTCCACCCCGCCTAATGCGTGACTTCCATATCGATGACGACCAGTTGGTTGCCAAGGTCAACACGGCGCGCATGATTTCTCCGAAAGGCCGCAGCGTCGATATTCCGATCGAAAACGGCTTTGTTGGCATGGTGGATCGCAAAGATTTTGACCCGTTCCTGCGCCGGCGCGCCGAAGCTGCCGGCGCCGATCTGCGTTCGGGCACATTCGTGCGGATCGAGCGAGGCCAAAACCAAACGGAGGTGATTTATCGTGATAAGGCCAGCGGTTCCGAGATGAGCCTGGCCTGCAAGTTCGTCATTGGTGCCGACGGCGCTCGATCTCGTGTTGGGCGCGCCGAGGTACCGGGTGGAGACAAGATTCCCTACGTTCTTGCGTATCACGAGATCATCAAGGCTCCGGAAAAAAGCGAAGTGTATGACCCGCTGCGGTGTGACGTCGTTTACGACGGCACGATATCGCCCGACTTTTACGGATGGGTGTTCCCACATGGTGACAGCGCATCCGTCGGTATGGGCACAGGCCTGAGTAAAGTTGACCTCAAGCAGGCAACCGCAGATCTGCGGCACGCGTCGGGCCTGACGGGCTGCGAAACGCTGCGCCGTGAAGGGGCGCCAATTCCGCTGCAACCACTGGACCGTTGGGATAACGGACGCGATGTCGTGTTGGCGGGCGATGCCGCCGGCGTCGTCGCGCCATCTTCTGGCGAGGGCATATATTACGCGATGGTCGGTGGACGTGTCGCTGCCACAGCCTGTGCCGCCGCATTGGCCTCGGGGCGCGCAAAAGACCTGCAACTTGCGCGCAAACTCTTCATGAAGGAACACAAAACCGTGTTTCGGGTTCTCGCCTCGATGCAAAACGCGTACTACCGCTCGGACGACCGCAGGGAACGATTTGTTTCCCTGTGCCATGATATTGACGTGCAGCGTCTGACGTTCGAAGCGTACATGAACAAGAAGCTGGTAAAAGCGCGGCCGCTCGCCCATTTGAAAATCGGGCTGAAAAATCTCGCTCATCTCACAGGTTTGGTAGGACCAGAACACGTATGACCATCATGATCCCGGCCTGGGTCAACGGTACTCTTACCCCAGTGGAAAAATTGGACGCGCACGAACGCGGGTTACGGCACAAAGCGGTTTCCGTGTTCGTCATCCGTGGCACTGAAATCCTGCTGCAGCGGCGTGCGCTTGGAAAGTACCATACACCTGGACTGTGGGCGAACACGTGCTGCACGCATCCAAGCTTTGGCGAAGCCACCGATGTTTGTGCTGTACGCCGGCTTCAAGAAGAGCTGGGGATTTCCGGCTTGCATCCTGAATTCCGACAAAACCTGGAGTACCGGGCGGATGTCGGCAATGGCCTGATTGAACACGAGGTGGTCGACGTTTTTTTGGCTCGGGCTCCACATGATCTGAGTGTGGAACCCAACCCGGATGAGGTCATGGAAACGCGTTGGGTGGATTACCATGATCTGTTGGCCGAGGTGCGGCGCCATCCCGACAGATTCACGCCATGGCTCAAGATCTACCTTCGGGATCATGCTGATGTCATCTTCGGCGCCGACCTAATGATGGCAGCGCGGTAATGCCTGCTTGAATCAGAAGCGCCGGGCTGGTTGATTCCCTTCGCAAGGGGGAAGCGCATGACCGTTCTCATCACCGGAGCCGGGATCGCCGGACTGTCGCTGGGTTTGACGCTGCATCAAATTGGTGTCCCATTCCGGATTTTCGAAGCGGTGCGCAGCCTGCGGCCATTGGGCGTGGGCATCAATCTTCAACCAAATGCGGTGCGCGAACTCTATGAGCTGGATTTGGCTGATGAGTTGACCCGGGTCGGTGTGCAGACCCGGCAATATGGCTTTTACTCCAAGCACGGCAATACGATCTGGGAGGAACCGCGCGGGACGTGGGCTGGGTACAACTGGCCGCAATATTCCGTACACCGAGGCCAATTGCAGATGATGCTGCACGCCGCCCTGATCGATCGATGCGGCGCTGAGGTCCTTGAAACCAATGCGCGTGCAATAGGGTATGAACCGGGCCCGCAACCGGTTCTGTGTTTGGCAGATGGTCGCCGCATCGAAGGCAGCCTGATCGTCGCCGCTGAAGGCATTCACTCCGCCATCCGGGCGCAGATGTACCCCAACGAGGGCCCCCCGATCTGGGACGGCGCCATATTGTGGCGGGCCACGACCCGCGCCGCGCCATTTTTTGGTGGTGGGGCGATGGCGCTGGTTGGTCATGACCGTCAAAGGTTTGTCACCTACCCAATCACGGAACCCGATGAAAACGGGACATGCACACTGAACTGGATTGCGGAACTGCGCGTAGATCCCAAGCAAGGCTGGAAAAAGGAAGACTGGAACAGGGCCGCGGACCGGAACGACTTTGCCGACGACTTTGACAACTGGGTCTATGACTGGCTGGATGTTCCAGCGCTGATTTACGGCGCTGACACGGTGTTTGAGTATCCCATGGTAGATCGAGATCCGCTGCCAAAATGGACCGACGGCTCCGTCACTTTGATGGGCGATGCGGCACATCCCACTTACCCCGTAGGATCCAATGGAGCGAGCCAAGCAATTATTGATGCACGCGAACTGGGCGCCGCCATGCTGTCGCACGGGGTCACCGCAGAGGCCCTTTTGGCTTATGAAGAAAGAATGCGACCGCGAACAACCGGCGTCATTCTGGCCAACCGTGGCAGCGGTCCGGACGCGATTTTACAACGCGTCGAGGACCTGTGCGGCGGAGAATTTGACAAGATCGACGACGTCATTCCCGAAGACGAACTTGCAGCGCATGCCGCCCGCTACAAAAACCTGGCAGGTTTCGCGATCGAGACAATCAATGCGCAACCTGCATTGATCCCATTTGGTGCGAAAGCCACTTAAAACGTCAAAATGGCATCGACTGCGCGTTTCCATCGCGTGTAGCGCAAGTCTCGTTCAGAGCCGGACAACAGGGGATCAAAGCGTTTTTCCAGCGCCCATGTTTCGGCAAAGCCCGCGCGGTCAGGGTACAATCCGACCCGCATACCGGCAAGCCACGCGGCGCCCAGCGCCGTGGTTTCCTGCATGACCGGCCGATCCACCGGAGCACCCAGAATGTCCGACAGGCTTTGCATGGTCCAGTCGCTTGCGCTCATCCCGCCATCAACGCGCAGCACCGCCTCGCCAGATGCGTCCCAGTCGGAATGCATGGCCTCCAGCAGGTCGCGGGTCTGGAAAGCGACGCTTTCCAAGGCGGCGCGCGCAAACTCGGCCCGGCCGGAATTCCGTGTCAACCCCAGCACGGCCCCACGACAATCGGGCGCCCAATATGGCGCGCCAAGTCCTGTAAACGCAGGTACGATGATCACCCCTTGATCCCCGTCTGCTTCTCTTGCCAAGGCGCCACTTTGACCGGCGCTTTCGATGATCTGCAGTGCATCACGCAGCCACTGGACGACAGCCCCGGCGACAAAGATTGACCCTTCCAAGGCGTAGGTTGGTTTTCCTTCCAACTGATAGGCAATGGTCGTCAGCAACCGCGCCTTGGACGACACCGGTGTATCGCCGGTGTTGAGGAGCGCGAAACACCCGGTGCCATAGGTCGATTTCAGCATACCGGGTTCAAAGCATGCCTGACCGATCGTTGCCGCCTGTTGATCCCCGGCCACCCCAAGAATTGGAATGGCCGCGCCGACGATCTTGGCATCCGTCACGCCAAAGTTGGATGCACAATCGCGCACCTCGGGCAGCATATGCATGGGTATATCCAGCAACTCGCAAATCTCACTGCTCCATGCGCTTTGGTGGATATCATAAAGCAAGGTACGCGCCGCGTTTGTGGCATCGGTCACATGCACTGCGCCGCCGGTCAAACGCCACATCAGGAAACTGTCGATTGTACCAAACGCCACTTCGCCCGCTTCGGCGCGAGCGCGCAAGCCCGTTACATTTTCCAACAGCCAGTGAAGTTTGGTCCCGGAAAAATAGGGATCCAGCAATAGACCGGTGCGCGCGGTGACATCGGGTTCATGCCCCTGGGACTTGAGCGCGGCACAATAGTCGGCGGTGCGCCTGTCCTGCCAGACAATGGCGTTGTGCAGGGCTTCGCCGGTCGACTTGTCCCAGACAACCGTCGTTTCGCGTTGATTGGTAATGCCGATGGCCGCGATGTCAGCGGGACTGATGCGAGCTTGGTGCAACGCGGTCTGAATGGTTTCAAGAACAGACGACCAGATATCTTCTAGGTCGTGTTCCACCCAACCTGATGCAGGATAGTGCTGGGGAAACTCTTTTTGCCCCGTTGCAACGGCTTGCATGTTTCCGTCGAACACAATCGCCCGCGACGAGGTGGTGCCTTGATCCAGCGCCAGAATATACGTCATCCCTAGCGGTCCTCCCGTTTCATCGTGAATCAGCCTATACCGGCAACTGCGCTTGCATCCAGTCGTCAAGCTTAGTGGCGTCGTCTGGTGATACCCGCAGACCAAGCTTGGTCCGTCTCCAAAGGACGTCATGCGCCGTTTGTGCCCATTCGCGCTGCATCAGCCAACGCACTTCCTGCTCCGTCAGATTGGAACCAAAGCGTTCACCCAAATCCTCTGCCGATGTGGCGCCTGCCAACATCTCTTGCGCCTCGGTGCCATAGGCGCGGACCAATCGCGCGGCCCAATCCTGTGTCAGGAACGGAAATTTGGCCAACAACGCGTCGACCAGTTTTGGTTGCCCATCGTGGGCAAAGTCGCCACCCGGCAAGGGCGCGCCAGCGGTCCATGGTCCTTTTGGAATTTCGAGCACTTCGCCAATCTTTTCCATCGCGGATTCTGCAAGCTTCCGGTAGGTCGTGATTTTGCCGCCAAAGACATTCAACATGGCGGCACCGGCGCTTTGGTCCAGCGACAACACGTAGTCACGCGTCGCAGCCGTGGCCGACGATGCACCATCGTCATAAAGCGGCCGCACACCAGAATACGTCCACACGATATCCTCTTGCGTGACCGGGGTCTTGAAGTACTCGGATGCGAAACCGCGCAAGTAATCTGCTTCTTCGGGCGTACATTCCGGCGCTTGTGCCGGATCAGGATGGTCTTGGTCGGTGGTGCCGATCAGCGTGAAATCCTGTTCATAGGGTATGGCGAAAATGATCCGACCATCCGTACCTTGGAAGAAATAGCATTTGTCATGATCGAAGAGTTTCCGGGTCACGATATGGCTACCACGCACAAGACGCACGGTTTCCTGGCTGTTTGACCGCGCCACATGTCGCAGCGTTTCACCAACCCACGGGCCGGCTGCGTTCACCAACATGCGCGACTGAAACGTGGTCTGTTGACCAGTGCGCGTGTTTTCTACCGTGACATTCCACAAACCATCCGCACGCTCTGCCGATACGACGCGGCTACGGGTCAGAATGTCGGCCCCGAGCCGAGCAGCATCCCGGGCATTCAAAGCGACCAATCGAGAGTCTTCGATCCAACAGTCCGAATATTCATAGGCATGTTGAAACTTGTCTTGCAGCGGTTGCCCGACCGGATCGGACCGCAGATTCACTGACTTGGCACCTGGCAAAATTTCGCGCCCGCCCAGGCCATCATACGCGGCGAGGCCAAGCCGGATCATCCAAGACGGCCGCCGCCCCTTCATCCAAGGCATGAGGGTGTTCAACAGCCGGGCAGCGGGTGTGTCGGTGTCAAACCGCATGTCGCGATGATAAGGCAGGACAAACCGCATTGGCCAACTGATGTGTGGCATGGCCTTCAACAGCACTTCGCGTTCGATCAAGGATTCCCGTACAAGCCGAACTTCAAAATACTCAAGATAGCGCAGGCCGCCGTGAAACAGCTTTGTCGATGCGGATGACGTCGCCGATGCAAGATCGTTCATCTCGGCAAGACGCACCGTCAAACCCCGACCGGCCGCGTCACGGGCAATGCCGCATCCGTTAATCCCGCCGCCAATGATGAATAGGTCTGTCACTTCGGTCGCTGTAGCCATGATCACCTTCACTGGTTGCTTTCAAGCCAAACTTACTGGTGTTGGCGGTAACATTTCCAAAACCAGCGGGTTTCCATAGGGTGAAAATCGGAGAAATTTCAAGTACTAAAAAATTCGTAAGTCTAATTGTCGCAAATCTGTCAAGATGCCTGCAGAACAAATCTCGCCAGAATTAGTGCGGCTCAGATGTCGCGTTTCGGCAGGTTATCCTTGAAGAACAAGCCGCTTTGACGGAAAAATCTTCAAATGCGGGACTGTCCCGCGACAGGGAGAGCGAACATGAAGGTTTTTTCAATGACCCGCCCAGTCTTGGCCTTGAGCGCCACGCTGTGGGCGTCAACCGCGGTTGCACAGACCGACATCACCGTCGCCATGCAGCTTGAACCGCCGCATCTGGACCCGACAAGCGCGGCGGCCCAGGCCATTGACTCGGTGCTGTATTCCAACGTGTTCGAAGGTCTGACCCGATTCATGGCCAATGGCGCAGTGGTTCCGGGGCTTGCCGAAAGCTGGGAGATATCCGACGACGGTCTGGTCTATACGTTTAAGCTGCGCGATGGCGTAACATTCCATGACGGTACGGCGATGGACGCCGAAGACGTGAAGTTCACACTGGACAGAGCGCGGGGAGAAGACAGCGCGAACGCGCAAAAGGCGTTGTATTCAGGCATCACGGACGTCTCCGTGGTCGATCCATTGACGGTCCAGATCACATTGGCCGAACCGAATGGCAGCCTGCTCTTCAACCTCGCATGGGGCGATGCGGTGATCGTGGCGCCGGAAACCATCGCCGATATCAAAACCAACCCCATCGGCACCGGCGCGTTTACGTTCCAAAACTGGGTGCAGGGCGACCGCATCGAGCTGGCGCGGAACGACAGCTATTGGGGTCCGGCCCCGGTTTTACAGACAGCCACATTCAAGTTTATCTCTGACCCGACGGCCGCCTTCGCAGCTGTGATGGCAGAAGATGTGGATGTGTTCAGCGGCTTCCCGGCGCCCGAGAATCTGCCGCAATTCGACGCGGACCCGCGGTTCCAAGTGCTGATTGGCTCGACAGAAGGGGAAACCATTTTGTCGACCAACAACAAGATGCCGCCCTTTGACGATGTGCGCGTTCGCGAAGCGCTGGCCCATGCTATCGACCGTCAGGCGATCATCGACGGGGCGATGTTTGGTTATGGCACGCCCATCGGCACACATTTTGCGCCGCACAACCCAGCCTATGTCGATCTAACCGGCAACTCGGCCTACGATCCGGGCGCCGCAAAGGCACTGTTGGCCGAAGCGGGGTTTCCGGACGGTTTCGAAACCACCTTGCACTTGCCGCCGCCGTCATATGCGCGGCGGGGTGGCGAGATTATCGCTGCACAACTGGCCGAGGTTGGCATCAAGGCCGAGATCATCAATGTTGAATGGGCGCAATGGCTGGAAACCGTCTTCCGCGGAAAGAACTATGGCCTGACCATCGTCAGCCACACCGAACCGATGGATATCGGTATCTATGCGCGGCCCGATTACTACTTCCAGTATGACAATCCCGCGTTCCAAGAGCTGATGGCAACGCTCACGGCCACCACGGATGAGGATGCGCGGCTTGCGTTATTGCAACAGGCGCAAACCATCATCTCCGAGGATTTCGTGAACGGCTACTTGTTCCAGTTGGCCGCACTTGGTGTGGCCAAGGCTGGTATCGAAGGGTTGTGGACAAACCAACCAACCGCTGCGATTGACCTGACCGGCGTGACCTTCGCAAACTGAGCAAAAGGACCTGCCGCCATCCGGTGGCAGGCCCATCCCGTCAGCCGTTCGGGTAGACCGCGGCCACGGCGCGGTCTACCGCAAGCGCAAATCCCAGATTTTCATTTCCGGTCAACATCGCCGCTTTCAGCGCTGCTGCATCGCGGGTGCTGTCCAAAGCCGATTTCCATTGCGCCAGATAGGCCCGTGTTTTGGCAAAACCGCTGGTATCGTTTACGGACGCGTCCATGCGGTGCCCCGGAATGATAGTGGTTGCGCCCATCGCTTCGAGCTGATCCAAAGACGCCAACCAGGCATCGACCAAAACCGGCGTCGTGTTCTCTGCCACCCACAAATGCGTGTCAGAGTACAGCAGGTCACTGGCCACAATCGTATCCAACGACGGAATATGAACCGGCGTGATTTGAGCAGTGTCACCATGCATCGGCTCCAGCACGTCGATCCGCTCTCCTTCCAGCAGGATATGATCCGCACTCAAAGCCTCGGGCAAAACAACTTTGCGCGCGAACACGCCCGCCGGCGCAGCGCTGTTGAACGCATCCAGGTAGGCTTGAGCAGTTTTTTCGATCTCGGACAGGATTGCCGGATGCGCTAAAACCCGGGCGTTGGGGAAGCGCGTTTTGATCGCCTCCAAACCCAGGACATGATCGGGATGCTTGTGCGTGATCAGGATTGTGTCCAGCGTGCGCCCGGTCGCCGCGATGGTGTCTGCCAGCCGTGTCGCATTGCCCATGTCGAATTGTGCATCGATCAAAACCGCGGAGTGTTCACCCATAACAACGACGGAATCGACAAATGCACCGTTGCCGTCTGCCGTGAATACATCAGCGGACGTCGAGGCAAGGGCCGCGTTTGGCATGGCGGACGCTGCAACGCCAGCGCCCATAATCTTCAAGAAACTGCGCCGATCCAAAAGGAACATCTAAGCTCTCCATTGTAGAGTAAGTTACCAACCTATACTGATAGGTGCGCGAAACCTAAGACTCTCCGCTGCATCGCGGAAGACGGCACTTTGAGGTAACCATGCCCCATGAGGAAGAATGTTCTGTTGCCTACGATCCCGAGATATGCCCCGTACGCCATGTGCTGGACGGCATCGGGGATAAGTGGACGATTTTGATCCTGACCTGTCTGAAACAACGATCACAACGTTTTTCCGAACTGCGCCGCGAAATCCCGGACGTATCGCAAAAGATGCTGACACAAACGCTGCGCAAGCTTGAACGGGACGGGCTGATCAACCGGCACGTCACGCCCTCTATTCCGCCGCGCGTGGATTATGAGCTGACCGCGATGGGCCAATCGCTGGTCGCGCAGTTGGAACCCTTGGCCATGTGGGCCTTGTCGCATTTGGACGCGATCTCTGCCGCACGCCACGAATACGACGGAACGCCGCGCTAACCGCTGGACCGGCTCGCATTCCGCGCCTACGTTTTGCGGCATGCTGCGGTACGCGCTCAAACGGTTTGGGTCCCTTGTGATCAGTCTGGCCATTGCCTCGCTGGTCATTTTCTTTGTGGTCGAAGTGGCGCCGGGCGACCCGGCCAGCTTCATGCTTGGCGTGAATGCACAGCCCGATACCATCGCGGCGTTACGTGCTGAGCTGGGACTCGATCAAAGCAAATTGCAGCGATATTTTTCCTGGGTTGGCGGGATGCTGACGGGGGACTTCGGCACGTCCTATACCTACCGGACACCGGTATCAGAAATGATTGGCGACCGTCTCAAGGTTTCTTTGCCACTCGCGCTATACGCTTTGACCCTGTCCACACTGGTGGCCTTTCCGGCCGGGATTTACGCCGCTGCTCGCCGGGGACGTCCCGGCGATGTGGCTGTTATGGGTGCCACTCAGCTGGGTGTCGCGATCCCGAATTTCTGGTTTGCGATGATGCTGGTGCTGCTTTTTGCCATTAATCTGCGCTGGTTCAATGCAGGCGGTTTCGCAGGTTGGGACAGAGGCATTTTCCCGGCAATGAAATCGCTAACGTTGCCGGCCATTGCACTGGCCCTCCCCCAAGCCGCGATACTGGCGCGCGTGATGCGGTCAGCCCTGATCGATATCCTTGGCGAAGACTTCATGCGCACGGCCCGGGCCAAGGGACTGTCGCGTCGACAGGCGTTGTGGCGACACGGGGTCCGCAATGCGATGATCCCGGTGCTGACCATCATCGGGCTGCAGTTTTCCTTTTTGCTGGCTGGCGCGATCATCATCGAGCAAGTGTTCTACCTGCCCGGGCTGGGACGGCTGGTGTTTCAGGCGATCAGCGCGCGCGACCTGATCGTTGTCGAATCCGTGGTGATGTTGCTGGTTTTCGCGGTGATCCTGGTGAACTTCCTTGTCGACTTGGCCTATGCCGCCGTTGACCCACGATTGAGGACGCGCGAATGACCCGCTCGCTCGTCCTTGGTGCTGCCCTGTCAGGTCTGGTGCTGCTGATGGCACTCCTGTCTTTTGTCTGGACGCCCTATGACCACGCGACCTTGTCGATCCCGAACAAGCTGCAAACCCCGACCTCCGCTCACTGGTTAGGCACGGATCATTTTGGCCGGGATATCGCCAGCATGATCATGGTGGGCGCACGAACATCGATTGCCGTGGCCCTATTGGCCGTTGGCATTGGCATGGCGCTTGGCGTGCCGCTCGGTCTTGCTGCTGCTGCGCGCAAGGGCGGATGGATGGATGAAGTGATCATGCGTGGCAATGACCTGGTGTTTGCGTTTCCGTCCCTTGTCATCGCCATCCTGATCACTGCTGTCTTTGGCCCCGGCGCGGTCAATGCGATCATCGCAATCGGCATTTTCAACATTCCCGTCTTTGCCCGTGTCACGCGCGGCGGCGCGCTGCCGCTATGGGAACGTGAGTTCATTATGGCCGCGCAAGTTGCAGGCAAATCACGGGCCCATATTTCGGCCGAACATATCCTGCCCAACATCATGAACTTGTTGATCGTGCAAGGCACGATCCAATTCAGTCTGGGAATCCTTGCGGAAGCGGGGCTCAGCTATGTTGGTCTGGGCGCACAGCCGCCGACACCCAGTTGGGGACGGATGCTGGCCGACGCGCAAACGATGGTCAGCATCGCCCCGCACCTTGCTCTGATCCCGGGATGTGCAATCATTCTGACCGTTTTGGGCCTGAACCTGCTGGGCGACGGGTTACGGGACCGGCTGGACCCACGGCTAAAGGGACGGCGCGCATGAGCCTGCTCACCATCCGCGACCTCCGGCTTTCCATTGGTGGCACTCCAATCCTGAAGGGCATCGATGTCGACATCGCGGCGGGCGAGATTGTCGCCGTAACCGGCGAAAGCGGTTCCGGAAAATCGATGACAGCGTTTGCCGTCACCCAATTGCTGCCCCCTTTGACGGAAGTGACCGGCACCCTCACGCTGGATGGCACCGACATCCTGTCGGCCAGCGAAGCCGATTTATGCGCCATCCGCGGGCGCGACGTAGGCATGGTGTTTCAGGAGCCGATGACCGCGCTCAACCCGGTGAAATCCATCGGTGCGCAAGTCAAGGAAACCATTCTGATCCATGGGGCAATGTCCCAGGACGAGGCCGAAGGCCGCGCCGCCGAGGTGCTGGCCCGCGTCGGGTTGCCCGCCGACCGGGTGCCACCCTCACGATTCCCGCATGAGCTTTCGGGCGGACAAAGGCAGCGTGTGGTCATTGCGATGGCTATTGCCCTACGCCCGAAACTCTTGATCGCGGACGAGCCGACGACCGCGCTTGACGTGACCACACAGGCGCAAATCCTTGATCTGCTGAAAGACCTCGTGTCCGACTATGGCATGGGTCTTTTGATGATCACACATGACCTGGCCGTTGTCGCGAACATGGCCGACCGGATCACGGTCATGCGTCACGGCGAGATCGTGGAAACCGGGCCAACCCATGACCTGCTGGCCAACATGCGGCACCCGTATACGCGGATGCTGTTTGCCGCCTCGCGCCATCAGGTCAATCTGCCAACGCCGCCCGCACCGACACCACTGTTGCACGTGCAGGGCGTGAGTCGCCATTACCGCCTGCCCCGAACCAGCCTGTTTCAAACGCCCGGCCAAATGCAGGCGGTGCGCGACGTGTCATTCACCATCAACCGTGGTGAACGCGTCGGGCTTGTTGGCGAGTCTGGCAGCGGCAAGTCCACACTGACGCGCGCCATTCTCGGGCTGGAGCCGACGCAGGCCGGCGACATTCATCTGGGCGGGGCGCCGGTCTATCTAAACGGCGCACCGAACATGGGCGTGCGCCGAAAAATGCAGGTGGTGTTTCAGGATCCCTTTGGCAGCTTCAATCCCCGCCACAAGGTCGCCCGCCTGATCATCGAGCCATTCCACCTGCTGCCGGATCCGCCCAAAGGCGCAGACCGGACCGCCGCAATCGTCGAGGCATTGACAGCTGTTGGATTGCAACCGGGTGACGCGGAAAAATACATCCATGAGTTTTCTGGCGGTCAGCGCCAACGCATCGCGATTGCACGCGCGCTGATCATCCGACCCGAACTGATCCTGCTGGATGAGGCGGTCAGCGCGCTTGATGTGTCCGTCCGTGCACAGATCCTGGATTTGCTCGCCGATCTTTGCCGACAGTATCAACTGACATACCTGTTCATTAGCCATGACTTGAGCGTGGTGCGCAGCGTGACCGACCGGGTACTGGTGATGAAAGCCGGTCAGATCGTGGAACAAGGCCCGACCGAACGGGTCTTCTCGATGCCCAAGCATCCCTATACCCAATCCCTGATCGCCGCCGCGCCGGTGCTGCCCGATCTGACGCAGGAGTTGCCGCATGTTTGACACCAGCTGGTTCGATCCATCGAAATGCCTGATCGGGGGCGCGTGGGTTGCGCCGATTGATGGCAAAACCCTGCCATTGATCAACCCATCCTACGGGACAGAGATTTGCGAAATCGCGCGTGGCAATGCCAATGACATCGATGCAGCCGTCAGGGCTGCAACAGTTGCGAAATCAAGTTGGGCCGATATGCCCGCGTTTGAGCGTGGGCGCCTATTGACCAAACTGGGGACCTTGATACGCAACCGTGTCGATGCGCTGGCCCAGCTAGAGGCAATGGATGTCGGTAAACCGCTCACCCAAGCGCGCGCCGATGCACTTGCGTTGGCCCGATACATGGAGTTCTACGGCGGTGCGGCCGACAAAGTTCATGGGGAAACCCTGCCGTATCTTTCGGGCTACACGGTGTACACTTTGCGGGAACCCCATGGTGTCACCGGCCATATTGTTCCTTGGAACTATCCGATGCAGATCATCGGCCGTTCGGTCGGCGCTGCTTTGACCATGGGCAATACAACGGTTTTGAAACCCGCAGAGGATGCCTGCCTGACTGCTCTGGCGTTTGCGGCTTTGGCGCAAGAGGCCGGGGTGCCCGACGGCGTATTGAACGTGGTGCCCGGTCTGGGGGCAGAGGCAGGCGCGGCACTGTCTGCGCATCCGGGTGTCGATCACCTGAGTTTTACCGGGTCGGTCAGCACCGGCGCGTTGGTACAGGCGGCGGCGGCCCGGAACGTGCTGCCGGTGACGTTGGAGCTGGGCGGGAAATCCCCGCAACTGGTGTTTGACGACGCGGATATCGATGCAGCGCTGCCCTTTCTTGTGAATGCCGGGATCCAAAATGCAGGACAAACCTGTTCCGCCGCGTCCCGAATTCTGGTGCAGCGTGATGTATACGAGGATGTAAAGACCCGGATGACCGAGGCGTATGCGGAGCTAACCGTTGGGCCTGCCGAACAGGATTTGCGTGTGGGGCCGCTGATTTCGGCCAAACAGAAAGAAATTGTAGAAAACTATCTGGCCAAGGGCGCGGATCTGCCGATTGCCGGCACAGGCAGGCTCAGTGCCGACGCACCCTCGGGCGGCGCCTATGTGTGCCCAACCCTGTTTGCCGATGTGCCGGCCAACCATGTGCTCGCTCAGGAAGAGATCTTTGGCCCGGTCCAGGTCCTGATCCCGTTTGGTGACGAAGCCGAGGCCATCGAAATCGCAAATGGCACCGATTATGGCCTTGTTGCCGGTGTCTGGACGCGCGATGGGGCCCGACAGATGCGACTGGCCAAGTCGCTTCGGGCCGGTCAGGTCTTTCTTAACAATTACGGGGCGGGCGGCGGGGTGGAGTTGCCCTTTGGCGGTATCGGCAAATCCGGCCATGGCCGCGAAAAAGGGTTCGAAGCTCTGTACGGTTTCTCGCAGCTCAAAACTGTGGCTGCCTTGCATGGCTAGCGCGCAATGACCGCCCGCAGCACGGACCGGGTGGGGCTTGCCATTGCGCTATCGCTTCTGGCGCTGCTTTTGTTCGACTTCATGGCGTTGATAATAAAGCACCTTTCGCCCAGCTACAGCGCGGCAGAGTTGTCGGCGTATCGCAACTTCTTCGGTTTGATCCCTTCGATTATCGCGCTTTGGTCCGCACGGGCCTGGCATCAGGGCGGGCGCAAATGGCGGATGCGGCAATGGCCGCTGGCGCTGTTTCGAGGTCTTTGTGTGACCGTAGCGCAGTTTCTGTTCTACTTGTCGCTGGGACAGCTGGCATTTGCCACGGCGACGACGATCTCGTACTCCAATGCATTGTTCATGACGGCGCTCGCCATTCCGATTTTGGGTGAACGGGTTGGACTGATCCGCTGGAGCGCCGTGATTGTCGGATTTTTCGGCGTTGTCCTTATCATCAAGCCAGGTGCCGACACGTTCACATATTCCGCGCTGGCGCCCGTTGGTGCCGCTTTGGGTTACGCCATGGCCGGCGTGACATCGCGCTTGATTGACGATGATGTGCCAACACCGCTGGTCAACCTTTATTCCGCGAGCACGGCCTTGGTCGGCGCGCTGGTTCTCGCCGTCAGCCTTGGGGGGTTTTCGCCCCTCGTTTCCTACATGGACTTGGCCTGGATCGTTGGGATGGGGTGTTTTGGCGGCACAGCGGTGCTGTGCCTGACGCTGTCGTATCGCATGACGGAACAAAGCAATTTGGCGCCGTTCAGCTACTTTGGCATCCCCATGGCCTTTGCTTTGGGTTGGCTGTTTTTCGACGAAGCGCCTTGGGGCGACTTGTTCCCAGGTGCCGTTTTGATCGCCGCGGGGGGCCTTATGGTCATCTGGCGCGACCGGCAGTTGCGCCGCTAGACGACGACCTCGATCCGTTCTTGTTGCCCGACGCCGAACACGCGTTTGTAGCGCGCGATTTCGTCGGCTGGGCCCATTGCTTTTTCGGGATTGTCTGAAAGCTTCACGGTCGGTCGACCATTGGCCTGCACCGCCTTGCACACAAGGCTAAAGGGCGCAATGCGATCCTCAGGAACCAGGTTGCGGAAATCGTTGGTCAGCAAGGTGCCCCAACCAAATGACACACGCACGCGACCGGCAAACCGGTCCTGCAGCTCAACAATCTTGCCGACGTCCAGACCATCAGAAAAAATAAGCAGCTTCTGGCGAGGATCTTCGCCGCGCTTTTGCCACCATCGGATGGCTGTTTCGCCACCTTCCACAGGATCACCGCTGTCGATCCGCATACCGGTCCAGCCGGCCAACCAATCGGGCGCCCGGTCCAGGAACCCCTTGGTCCCGTAGGTATCAGGCAAGATGATCCGTAAGTTGCCATCATGCTCTTCGTGCCAATCGCTTAGAACATCGTAGGGAGCCCGCGCCAAGGTTGTATCCGTGTCGGCGATCGCAGAGTAAACCATCGGCATTTCATGCGCATTGGTACCGATCGCCTCAACCTCGCGGCGCATCGCGATCAGGCAGTTCGATGTACCGGTGAATTTTTCGCCCAGACCCTCGATCATGGCTTGAACGCACCAGTCTTGCCACAAGAATGAATGGCGACGGCGGGTGCCGAAATCGGCGATGCGCAGGTCATCGATTTGCCGCAAACGCTCGATCTTTTCCCACACGCGGGTCATGGCGCGGGCGTACAGAACTTGGATTTCGAAGCGACCCATGGTGTTGACCACGGCACGGCCTCGCAACTCCATCAATACGGCCAAGGCCGGAATTTCCCAAAGCATGACCTCGGGCCAGGCCCCTTCAAAGGTCAATTCATACTGATCGCCCATGCGCTCCAAATGATATGGCGGCAGACGCAGGTTCTCGAACCATTCCATGAAATCGGGCCGGAACATCTGACGTTTACCATAAAACGTGTTGCCACGCAGCCATGTGCTTTCACCCCGGCTCAGCGAAAGCGACCGAATGTGATCCAGATGTTCGCGTAGCTCGCCTTCGTCGATCAACCGGGCCAGCGGTACATGTCTGGATCGATTGATCAGTGAAAAGGTTACCGTTGTGTCGGGACGGTTGCGAAACACCGATTGGCACATCAGCAGCTTGTAGAAATCCGTGTCGATCAACGACCGGACGATCGGGTCGATTTTCCATTTGTGGTTATAGACGCGGGTCGCAATATCCACGGTTCTGGCCTTTCTTGTCGCGGCGGGTTTCGTGATACGCCACCGCACGCAGAGGAACCAGAAAAATCAAGCCTAGGTTCGATGTGCATGATCAGCGATCGCTTCCAGAAACTCGCGCCGCCGAATTGGTTTCGTCAAAAAGCCGTCCATGCCCGCTTCGAGACAGGCCATGCGATCGCTGTCAAAGGCGTTCGCGGTCAGCGCCAGAATAACAGGTTGCGGCCCATCCTGCGCACGGATCGCGCGTGTGGCATCCACGCCGCTCATCACGGGCATCGACATATCCATGAAGATCAAATCGGGTGCCTGCGCCTGCGCCGCTGCAACAGCTTCTTCCCCATCGCAGGCAAATGTCAGTTTGACGGCACTGTTCTTCAGGTACTTGCTGATCAACAAGCGGTTCACCTTGTTGTCTTCCGCCACAAGAACGTGGGCCCCGTTGATTTGGGAAAACAGGTCTTCGTCAGTTTTGGAGGATGGCACAGGGTCAGTCGCCGGCAAAGCAGCCGCCCGAACTGGCAGATCGATTTCGAACACAGATCCAACGCCAAGTTTTGACGTCACAGCGATCGTGCCGCCCATCGCTTCGACCAGATGCTTGGATATCGTCAAACCCAGACCCGTGCCGCCAAATCGCCGTGTGGTTGCGGCATCCGCCTGCGAGAAACGGTCAAAGACTTGACCCATCTTGTCTTCCGCAATGCCGATACCCGTGTCCGAAATACGCAAGACCAACCGCCACCCATGCGGTTCGGCATACGCCGATGCGTGTACGTCCACCCGGCCTTCTGAGGTGAATTTCACGGCATTGCCAATCAGATTAAAAAGGACCTGCCGCAGTCGACCTGGGTCAGCCATCACGAATTCCGGAAACCCGTCCGCTATCACCAAGGACAGCTCAATGCCCTTTGCCGTTGCCTGCGTTTCCATCAGTTGGACCACCTCGGTCAAACACTGCGCTGCATCAAAGGGTGCCTCTTCAAATGACATCTTGCTGGCTTCGAGCTTGGACAGGTCCAAGATATCGTTAATGATTTGAAGCAGCGATTGCGCCGAGTTCCGTATCGTTTCCGAAAAACTCCTCTGTTCAGCCGAAAGCCCGGACTCCACCAACAAGTCCGCCATCCCGACGATGCCATTCATCGGCGTCCGGATTTCGTGGCTCATCGTGGCCAGAAAATCTGACTTGGCCTTGGCACCTTCTTCGGCGGCACGGCGGGCCTTGGCCATTTCTTCGGCGTGGATGCGCGCAAAAGTGACGTCCCTTTCGATGGCGACGGTCATCTCGATCGTGCCATCAGACCCGATCACCGGAACAAGGTTGGTGTCGACCCATATGTTTCGCCCATCCTTGCGACGGTTCAATATTTCGCCGCGAAACGATCGGCCCTCGCGTATGGCGGACCGAATGGCCGCAATTGTGACCGGATCCGTCTCCGGCGCATTCAATAGGGCTCCGGGCGACTCGCCAATCGCCTCGGTCGTTTCGTAGCCTGTCGCACGTACGAAAGCATCGTTCACCCACTCGATCTTGCCATCAGAATTCGAAATGATGACGGAATCGTTCGCATTGCGCGCCACCAGCGACAGTTGCTTCATCTCTTTTTCGTTCTGCTTGAGATCGGCGTTGGCCTGCTCGAGCAACTGTGCGTTCTCAACCAGTTTTCGCGTGTTTGTTTTTTGGCGCTCGAACCCTGCATTCACGTAGCCGATGAAGACTGCAGCCATGAACGCAAGAATGAACACACCCATCAGATCAAGCCAAAGCCGTGGTTCTGACACGTCTCCGTTGAAGGTAAAGAACACCAGCCACGCCAATGGGCAAACCGCGTATACTGCCAAGCGGGCGAAACCCGCGGCGCGATGAAATGGCAGCATGACGCCGGCGTTTATCGCAGCACCAATCAAAAAACTCATCGCGAAAAGGACCGAGTGTCGCGTCACATCTCCGGTACTGGTGAGGAAAAAGCAAAACGCGATGGACATCGACTGAATGGTCGCGGTGCACGCAGACAGAAAATACAGGCGCGGTTCCGGCACACCGGCTTTCAACCATTCGGGCAGGCGGCGCAGCAAGGTGCAATCCAATGCCTCTCCCGTCAAGGCCACCATGAACGCAAAGAACCCGTATTCCCAGCCGTTGAAATAGGCCAAGGCACTGCTGCCAGCGGCAGCCAGCCATTGCCGTTCCAGAAACCGAGAGACGCGACCGCGCGAGTACCGAACAAGCAGCCCAGCACGACTGTGCCGCCTTGCGAAATCGGCCAGAGCGGCCGACTGCACTGGTTCGGTGTTTGCCATGCACAGCCTTGCACGTTGTTTGAAATGCACGCCAAACTACGACCCGACGGTTAACAACTGGCAAAAAGTGCTAGGTCAGCGCAACGCCTTCGGATTGCATGAGAGTTTGCGCTTCGGCCAAGGACCCGTTCAGGTCGATCGCCCGGCACAGCTCTTGGCGCACCATAACAGAAAACCCAAGGCGCGCGGCATCGACCGCCGAATAGTTGACGCAAAAATCCGTAGCAAGCCCCACAAGGGTCAGACGGTCGATGCCCCGGGTCCGCAAGTATCCGTCCAGCCCTGTTGGCGTGGTTTTATCATTCTCGAAAAACGCGGAATAGCTGTCGATTTCCGGTCGAAAGCCCTTGCGCAGAACAAGATCCCCATCAACCCGCAGATCCGGATGAAACTCGGCGCCACGGCTGCCTTGAATGCAATGGTCCGGCCACAGAACCTGAGCACCATAGGGCATATCAACAAGGTCATACGCGGCTTTTCCAGCGTGGCAACTGGCAAAGGACGAGTGCCCGTGCGGGTGCCAGTCTTGCGTAAGGATCACAGCATCAAACTCCGGCATGATCGCGTTGATGCCGGGTACAATCGCATCACCTTCCGGCACAGCAAGTGCTCCGCCGGGACAAAAATCGTTCTGAACATCGATCACAAGCAATGCATGCATGGCGTTCCTCCAGTAGGCTCGTTTGCCCTAGACCGTCACACCTGTTGGGTCAACGGACCCCTTGCGGGCACATTCGCACAGGTCTAGATCGCTGACATGTACATCATTGCGGCCTTGTATCATTTCACGCGGTTCAGCGACCCCGACGCATTGCGAGGTCCGCTGGCAAAACTGTGCTGCAGCCAAGGTGTCAGCGGAACGCTTCTGCTGGCAAACGAAGGGATCAATGGGACGATCGCAGGATCCCGAGGCGCCATTGACGCGGTGCTGGCCCATATCCAGCGCCTGCCGGGCTGTACGGATCTGGAATGGAAGGAGTCTTCCGCCGCACATCCACCCTTTGGGAAAATGAAGGTCCGGCTCAAGAAAGAGATTGTCACGATGGGGCAACCGGATGTCGACCCGCGCGCCAGGGTCGGCCACTACGTCGAACCCAAGGACTGGAACGCACTCATCCGGCAACCGGACGTCGCCGTCATCGACACCCGCAACGACTATGAAGTCGCCATTGGTACGTTCAAAGGTGCAATCGACCCCGAAACGAAGACCTTCGGTGAGTTTCCAGCATGGTGGGAAGCGAACAAGCACCGATTTCACAATAAGAGAATAGCGATGTTCTGCACGGGCGGCATACGATGTGAAAAATCGACAAATTTCCTGTTGAGTCAAGGCGTGGACGAGGTGTTTCACCTCAAGGGTGGCATCCTGAAATACCTCGAGGAGGTGCCAGAGGGTCAAAGCACATGGGAAGGCGACTGTTTTGTCTTCGACAACCGTGTTTCGGTTGGACACGGGCTAAAGGAAGGGCCGCATGAGTTATGCCATGGCTGTCGCCGCCCGATATTGCCATCGGACAAGGATCAGCCCGAATTCGAGCTGGGCGTATCGTGCCATCAGTGCATTCATGAAACCAGTGAAGCGGACAAGACACGCTTTCGGGAAAGGCAAAAACAAATTCGATTGGCCCGATCACGCGGCACGTTCCATTTCCGGACAGATGCGCCGTCAGAATAGTCTTGGCTAAACCGTGCGCGGCGGGTCATGCAGGCACGAGGTCTGGTCCGCGCGGTCGGGCCCGCATCAAAAGAACCACCATGATCGCGATATTCATGCCGTTCCAGACAATCCCGTTCAAGAACGCCAACTGGTAGCTGCCCGTCGCATCAAAGATCCATCCCGACAGCCATCCGCCCAAGGCCATGCCAAGGATCGTCATCATCATCACGAAACCAACTCGCGCTCCCGCCTCTTTGGGCGGCATGTACTCGCGAACGACGAGCGCATAGCTGGGCACGATGCCGCCCTGCGATAGGCCAAAGATCGTACTGATCACATATAGCGGCACCATTCCGTCAAAAGGCAGGTACAAAAACAGGGCCAAACACTGCAGAACGGATCCAACCAGAAGCGTGACAACACCGCCGAGCCGATCTGCGACAAGCCCCGATATCACGCGGCTCACAACCCCGCCCAAAAGCATGAGCGACAGCATTTCTGCCCCTACCGCTGGGCCGTATCCCAAGCCGACACAATAAGCGACGATGTGCACCTGTGGCATCGACATGGCCACGCAGCACCCAATGCCGGCCACGCCAAGAATGTACTGCAACGCCCGCGGCGAAAAGCCGACGCTGCGCGCGCGTATGCTGGACAAGGCGGCGGCAGCGGCATGGGCTGCTTCCGGCACCTTGCGCCGTAACAGTTGCGA
>CAWUIW010000013.1:0-24513 GCA_963922515.1 uncultured Rhodobacterales bacterium
CCGTACGATCGTGGAAACCGAAGTTCTGCGCAAAGGCTACTACATTTACGGCTGGCGCCACGTCCCCGTGAACATCAGCGTGCTGGGCGAAAAAGCCAATGCGACCCGGCCCGAGATTGAGCAGATCCTCATTTCAAACACCAAGGGCGTGGACGAGGAAACATTCGAGCGCGAGCTTTACGTCATTCGACGCCGGATTGAAAAAGCCGCCGCCGCCGCGGGTATCGGCGAGTTGTACATTGCCTCTCTCAGCTGCCGGTCCATCATTTACAAGGGCATGATGCTGGCCGAACAGGTGGGCGAGTTTTATCCCGATCTGAAGGATGACCGCTTCACCAGCGCATTCGCGATCTATCACCAGCGGTATTCCACCAACACCTTTCCGCAATGGTGGCTGGCCCAGCCGTTCCGGATGCTCGCCCATAACGGTGAAATCAACACGCTGAAGGGCAACGTCAACTGGATGAAGAGCCATGAAATCCGGATGGCTTCGGCGACGTTTGGCGAAATGGCCGAAGACATCAAGCCGATAATTCCGGGTGGTTCGTCTGACTCGGCCGCGCTGGATGCGGTTTTCGAAGTGCTTGTCCGCGCCGGGCGCAACGCCCCGATGGCCAAGACAATGCTGGTGCCCGAAAGCTGGTCGAAACAGGCCGTTGAGCTGCCCCAAGCCTGGCGCGATATGTACTCTTATTGCAACTCGGTCATGGAACCGTGGGATGGCCCTGCGGCGCTTGCCATGACCGACGGACGCTGGGTTTGCGCCGGACTGGATCGCAACGGTCTGCGTCCAATGCGGTATGTGGTGACCGGCGATGGCCTTTTGATATCGGGATCGGAAGCCGGCATGGTGCCGATTGACGAAGCCGGCGTCGTGGAAAAAGGCGCGCTTGGACCAGGCCAGTTGCTGGCCGTGGATATGGCCGAAGGACGGCTGTATCACGACACCGAAATCAAGGACAAGCTGGCATCCTCTCAACCGTTCGGAGATTGGGTGAGCAAGATCAACGATGCGGACGAGACGTTGGCAGGTGTGTCGGAACACGCCTTGTACAGCGGGGCTGAATTGCGGAAGCGTCAGATCGCAGCTGGTTACAGCGTTGAGGAAATTGAACAAATACTGGCGCCCATGGCAGAAGATGGAAAAGAGGCGCTCGCATCGATGGGCGATGATACCCCTTCAGCTGTCTTGTCGAAACAGTACCGTCCGCTCAGCCATTTCTTCCGCCAGAACTTTAGCCAGGTGACCAATCCACCGATCGACAGTCTGCGCGAGTACCGCGTGATGTCGTTGAAAACGCGGTTCGGAAACCTCAAGAACGTCCTGGACGAAGACAGCAGCCAAACGGAAATCATCGTTTTGGAAAGCCCTTTTGTGGGCAACGCACAGTGGAACAAGCTGGTCGAACAGTTCAATGCGCCGCTGGTAGAAATCGACTGCACATTTGAACCCGGCCAAGGCGCGCTGAGCGCAGGCTTGACGCGCATCCGTGCCGAAGCAGAAGAAGCGGTACGGTCGGGCGCTGGTCACTTGGTGCTGTCTGATGTTGCATCGAGCGCAGATCGTGTCGCAATGCCCATGATCCTGGCGACCAGTGCCGTGCACAGCCACCTGACCCGCCAAGGTTTAAGGACCTTCTGCTCTTTGAATGTGCGGTCGGCAGAGTGCATCGATCCACACTACTTTGCAGTACTGATCGGCTGCGGTGCCACGGTCGTGAACGCCTATCTTGCCGAAGACACTCTGGCAGACCGGATCGAGCGGGGCTTGTTGGATGGTAACCTGACTGAGGCTGTGAAACGATACCGCGATGCGATCGACGCTGGCCTTTTGAAGATCATGTCGAAAATGGGCATCTCGGTGGTTTCTTCCTACCGCGGCGGGCTCAACTTCGAAGCGGTGGGTCTGTCACGGGCCATGGTTGCCGAGTTTTTCCCCGGCATGACATCGCGGATTTCCGGTATTGGCGTCAGCGGAATTCAAAAGAAGTCCGAAGAAATTCACGCCCAAGGATGGTTGGGTGGCCGTGATGTTTTGCCCATTGGTGGGTTCTACAAAGCCCGGAAAACCGGTGAGACTCACGCTTGGGAAGCCACGTCGATGCACATGATGCAGATGGCCTGCAACCGTGCATCCTACGAAATGTGGAAGCAATATTCTGCAAAAATGCGCTCCAACCCGCCGATTCATTTGCGGGACCTGTTGGATATCAAGCCGTTGGGCAAACCCGTGCCGTTGGAAGAGGTGGAAAGCATCACTTCGATCCGCAAACGGTTCGTCACGCCGGGCATGTCGCTGGGTGCGTTGAGCCCCGAGGCCCATAAAACACTGAACGTCGCAATGAACAGGATCGGTGCGAAATCCGATAGCGGAGAAGGCGGGGAAGACCCGGCACATTTCGTACCAGAGCCGAACGGGGACAACCCCTCTGCCAAAATCAAACAGGTGGCATCGGGCCGGTTTGGTGTGACTGCCGAGTACCTCAATCACTGCGAAGAACTCGAAATCAAGGTGGCCCAAGGCGCAAAGCCTGGTGAGGGCGGGCAGCTGCCGGGCATGAAGGTCACCGACCTGATCGCGCGGCTGCGGCATTCAACCAAGGGGGTGACCCTGATCTCGCCGCCGCCGCACCACGACATCTACTCGATCGAGGATCTGGCGCAGCTGATCTACGACCTGAAGCAGATCAATCCGCGCTGCAAGGTGACGGTAAAACTGGTGGCTTCCTCGGGTGTCGGAACGATCGCAGCCGGGGTCGCCAAAGCCAAGGCCGACATCATCCTGATATCTGGTCACAACGGCGGCACGGGTGCCTCCCCCGCGACCTCTATCAAATATGCGGGTCTGCCATGGGAAATGGGCCTGACCGAGGCGCATCAGGTTCTGGCTATGAACAATCTGCGCGAACGGGTGACCCTGCGAACCGATGGCGGTCTGCGCACGGGTCGGGACATTGTGATGGCGGCCATGCTGGGCGCCGAGGAGTACGGCATCGGTACCGCCGCGCTGATCGCGATGGGGTGTATCATGGTGCGTCAGTGCCAATCCAACACCTGCCCGGTGGGGGTCTGCACGCAAGACGAAAGCCTGCGTGCGAAATTCACCGGCAATGCGGACAAGGTCGTGAACCTGATCACCTTCTATGCGCATGAAGTTCGGGAAATCCTGGCTTCGATTGGCGCACGCTCTTTGGACGAGGTGATTGGCCGGGCGGATCTGCTGGCGCAGGTCAGCCGCGGTTCTGCCCATCTGGATGATCTTGACTTGAACCCGATGCTCATCACCGTGGATGGGGCGCACGACATTGTCTACAACCGCGACAAGCCGCGCAACGATGTCCCCGATACTCTGGACGCCGAAATCGTGAAGGATGCGGCCAGGTTCTTGAATGATGGCGAGAAGATGCAGCTGTCCTACGCGGTGCAAAACACGCACCGCACCGTGGGCACGCGCACATCAAGTCACATCGTGCGGAACTTCGGCATGAGAAATACGCTGCAACCAGACCACCTGACTGTGAAGCTGCAAGGATCCGCTGGTCAGTCACTTGGCGCCTTTGCCGCGCCAGGCCTGAAGCTTGAGGTCGCTGGCGATGCCAACGACTATGTGGGCAAGGGCCTGTCCGGCGGTACGGTGGTGGTTCGCCCACCGCAGGTGAGCCCGTTGAAAGCCGATGGCAACACGATCATTGGCAACACTGTTCTTTACGGCGCAACCGGGGGCTACCTGTTCGCGGCCGGACGCGCAGGTGAACGGTTTGCCGTACGAAACTCGGGCGCACATGTGGTGATCGAGGGATGCGGATCAAACGGTTGCGAATACATGACTGGCGGTGTCGCCGTGATCCTGGGTACCATCGGGGCCAACTTTGGCGCAGGCATGACGGGCGGCATGGCCTATCTGTATGATCCTGCCGGAAACGCCCACACGATGATGAACATGGATACCCTGGTGACCTGCCCGGTGACCATGGAGCATTGGGAAAATCAGCTGAAGCACCTGATCAAACGCCATTTCGAGGAAACCCGGAGTCGAAAAGCCGAAGACATCCTACAGCATTGGGATGTGGAACTGTGCCACTTCGTACAAATCTGTCCGCAGGAAATGTTGCCGCATATTCCGGTGCCATTGAGCCGGGAAGAGGCCGCCGTTCCAGCAGAGTAGCCAAAAACCTGAACAAGGCGGATCTTCGCCTTGTTCAACCCATAACGATGCACGGTAATGCCAAGGTTACATCGGCGTGGTTTCATATAGGTGAAACCAACTCACGGAGGCGTCCATGGCTGATCTGATTGTTCTGACATTCGACGACGAAGCGACCGGCTTCGAGCTGCGCACAGAACTTGTCAAACTTCAAAAAGAGTATCTTCTGACAATGGAAGATGCCGTGGTTGTCACAAAGGATGATGCGGGCAAAGTGCATCTGCACCAAGCCACGAACCTGACGGCCGCCGGAGCTATCGGCGGATCGTTCTGGGGTTTGCTGATCGGCTTCCTGTTCTTGAACCCTTTGCTCGGGCTGGCGGTCGGCGCCGGCGCTGGTGCGGTATCCGGCATGCTGACCGATCTGGGCATTGACGACAATTTCATGAAAGATCTGGGCGAAAAGCTGCAACCCGGCGGTTCTGCTGTATTCGTTTTGCTCAAAGAGGTGACCGGTGACAAGGTCCTCGAGCGTCTTGAACATTTTCACAGCCGTGGACATGTGATGCAAACGTCCTTGAGCAAAGACAACGAAGCGGCTTTGCGCGCTGTGATCGAGGCTCCGCGCAAAGAGAACGGCGAAGCGACCGCGGCGACCGAATGAGGTCTTTCGCAGGCATGTGCCGCGGCCTATAGCTAGCTCATGGCCCGCACGACACAGCCTGCAAAGCGCTCTCGCCAGAAGAAGAAGTCGCCCAAGAAACAATCCTTCGCCCGGCGTGTTGTTGGCCGGATAGGATTTGTGGTTCTGCGTGCGACGACAATCTTGATCGTTGTGACTGTTGTGCTGATCGCCTTGTTTTCCGTCGTCAACCCTCCGACAACCCATACGATCTGGTCCGAAAGACATCGGCTTGGCTCGGTTGATCGGCAGTGGGTTGGATTTGAAGAAATCGCACCAGCCATACCGCGGTCTGTTGTGGCTGCCGAAGACGCAAACTACTGTTTGCATTGGGGGTTCGATGTGGAGGCGATACGGGACGCGATCGAAGATGGTGCAACCCGGGGCGCATCAACGGTCAGTCAACAAACCGCCAAGAACGTCTTTTTATGGCAAGGGCGCAGCTGGTTTCGCAAAGCCTTGGAAACCGCCATTACGCCGGCAATCGAAGCATTTTGGTCGAAGCGCCGAATTCTGGAAGTTTACCTGAACGTCGCCGAATTCGACGAGGGTGTGTTTGGCGTGGACGCAGCAGCGCACCATTACTTCGGTGTATCCCCCATGGCGTTATCGGATCGACAAGCCGCCTTGCTGGCCGCCGTCCTGCCTAGCCCCAAAACCAGATCCGCCCGGGATCCTTCGGGGTTCGTCGCGCGCCGGGCGGCAGCCATCATGGACGGTGCTGCAACGATCCGCGCAGACGGACGCGCGGCGTGTTTCGAGGATTGAAACTCTGCGCTGCGCAAGGCATGAGTACAGAGCACTGTATCCAAGTTCCCGATGATCATGGCGCGCCTATTCCACGTTCCCCTGTCCCCGTTTTGCCGCAAGGTCCGGCTTTGTCTCGCTGAAAAGCGCATAGAGGTTGAGTTGGTTGAAGAACGGTACTGGGAGTCAGACCCAGATTTCCTGCGCCGCAACCCGGCCGCAAAGGTTCCGGTGATCCGGCTAGACGGCAAGATGATGGCCGAAAGTGCAGCGATTTGCGAGTACATCGAAGAAACGCGCCACGAACCGCCGTTGATGCCCAGCGACCCAGATGGCCGGTTTGAAGTCCGGCGGCTTGTAGGCTGGTTCGACGACAAGTTTCATACCGAAGTCACGTCAAAGCTGCTGTATGAACGCGTCAACAAGAAGATTTCCGGCGAGGGTTTTCCAGACAGCCGAAACGTGAAAGACGGCGCCCGCGCCATAAAGTACCATCTGGATTACATGACATGGTTGCTGGACCATCGGCGTTGGCTGGCCGGCGATGTCATGACATTGGCAGACTTTGCCGCAGCAGCGCATCTGTCTGCGCTTGATTACATTTCCGATGTAGATTGGAACCGTAGCCAAGTCGTCAAAGACTGGTATGCGAAAATAAAGTCCCGCCCCGCGTTCCGGTCCATTCTTGCCGATCAGATACCGGGTTTTCGCCCACCGCCACACTACGCCGATCTGGATTTTTGATCTTGGTTGCAACACGCATCTTGGTCTTTACCCTGCGCGGCGATGTCTAGAGACTTGAAATCGAGGCTGATGGCTCAGGCCACGGCAGAAGGCTTTGTGGACTGCCGTGTTTGCAAACCCACGTCTGTGCCTGAGATGCCATCGCGGCTGAACGCCTTCGTCGATGCAGGTTATCACGGCCAGATGACATGGCTTGCAGAGCGCATGCATTGGCGCGGCAACCCGGCAGAGCTGTGGCCGGACGCGCGATCCATCGTCATGCTGGCGGACAGCTATACGCCCCGGCACGATCCACGAGGTATTTTGGACAAGCCCGATCGCGGGGCCATTTCGGTTTATGCCCAGCACAAGGACTACCATGACCTGGTCAAAAAACGGCTGAAGAGACTGGCCCGTTGGTTGATTGCAGAAGCCGGTGGCGAAGTGAAAGTGTTCGTGGATACGGCGCCCGTTCCCGAAAAGGCCTTGGGTCAGGCAGCTGGATTGGGATGGCAGGGCAAGCACACCAACCTTGTCAGTCGACATTGGGGCAATTGGGCGTTTTTGGGGGCCGTGTTTACGACGCTCGAATTGGCGCCCGACGCCCCCGAGGCGGATCACTGTGGATCGTGCCGCGCATGTTTGGATGTATGCCCCACAGATGCATTCCCAGCCCCATATCAGCTGGATGCCCGACGCTGTATTTCTTACCTGACCATCGAACATAAGGGCCCCGTCGACGCTGACTTGCGGGTCGGTTTGGGTAACCGGATCTATGGATGCGATGACTGCCTTGCTGTGTGTCCGTGGAACAAGTTCGCGGTCGCTGCAAGTGACGTCCGTTACCACGCACGCGAGGACCTTGTAGAGCCGAAGCTGTCCGAACTTGCCAAACTGGATGACAAATCCTTTCGGACCAAGTTTTCCGGATCGCCGATAAAAAGGATTGGGCGGGATCGGTTTGTGCGCAATGTGCTTTATGCGATTGGCAACTCAGGCGACCCCCGCCTGAAAACAGCTGCGCATGACCTTGTGGACGATGCGGATCCAGCCGTTGCCGATGCGGCGCGCTGGGCCGTCGCGCGACTTATGGAATGACGCAAACGGGCGCGACGCTCGGTTTGCGGCTTATAAACCTCTCAAACAAATCACTAGGTCGAGGCTGGCATGGCAATCATCTTGGGTGTGGACACCGGTGGAACCTACACCGATGCTGTTTTGATCCGCGATGATCGCGAAGTATTGGCAACCGCCAAGTCGCTGACCACAAGGCATGATCTGGCCATCGGCATTGGGTCCGCCGTTCAGTCGGTGTTGGACACAGTCCAAGTCGCGCCACAAGACATCGGGTTGGCTTCCTTGTCGACAACCCTGGCAACAAACGCGTTGGTCGAGGGACAAGGAGGGCGCGTTGGACTGATTTACATCGGATTTCGTGATCGTGATCTCGATCATGTTGACCTAAAAGCTGCACTTTCCGGGGATCCCGCCATCGCTGTTGTCGGCGGCCATGATCATGCCGGCAGCGAGCGTGCGGTACTGGATAAAGAGGCCATTGCAGCATTTGTTCGGGCAAACACAGATGTATCGGGCTGGGCTGTCGCTGCACAATTTGCCACGCGGAACCCAGCGCATGAAAGGATGACGGCAGACCTGATCGCGCGAGAAACGGGCGCTGCTGTTACCTGCTCGCACGAACTGTCAGCGCGGCTGAATGGACCAAAACGGGCGGTCACGGCCGTTTTGAACGCACGACTGATCGGCATGATCCATAAACTGATTGGACGGGCACAAGACAGCCTGGCCGAGATCGGGATCACCTCCCCCCTGATGGTGGTACGTGGCGACGGCGCCCTGATGTCTGCCCAGCAGGCTCAAACCCGCCCAATCGAAACAATCCTAAGCGGTCCGGCTGCTTCGATCGTTGGCGCCAAATGGCTGACGGGAGCGGATGATGCGATTGTTTCCGACATTGGGGGCACCACGACGGACGTTGCACTGATCCAAAATGGCCGCCCGGCGCTTGACCCGGCAGGTGCTCAGGTCGGTGGCCATCGCACGATGGTCGAAGCGGTTGCCATGCGCACAACAGGGTTGGGAGGAGATAGCGAAGTGCATCTGATGTCCCAAGGCCTGTCAGGCGGACTGGACTTGGGACCGCGAAGGGTATTGCCGGTGTCGTTGGCCGCGCAGATTGCGCCCGAAGTTGTACATGATGCCTTGGACCGTCAACTGCGCTCACCTGTTCCCGGGGAACATGACGGGCGGTTCCTTGTGCCCGGAACGTTCATGGAAGAAACGTCTTGGGGACCACGCGAAAAGACACTTCTTGAACGCTTGGGCCAAAACGTGAGGCCCCTGAACGAAGTCCTGAGGAACCGCGTTGAATCAGGGGCTTTGTCGCGGCTGGTTAACCGTGGTGCGGTTCAACTAGCCGGCCCAACGCCGTCAGATGCTGCACATGTAGCGGGCATGTTAAACGCTTGGGATGCATCGGCGGCCAGCAAGGCGCTGTCCTTGCTGGCGCGACGGCGCATTGGATCAGGGGAACTGCTGGCTTCTGATGCGGAAAAGGTGGCCCAAATGATCATTGATCAAATGACGGCGCAAACTTCGATCGCCATCTTGGAGACGGTTTTTGCGGAAGAAGCGGCTGCCTTTGGCGCAACCCCGGCCGAAACGGCACGCAGTCATTGGTTGCAGCGGGCGCTGACCCAGCACACCGGTCTGATTTCGGTAAAAGCCAACGTCAGCGCGGATGTGATCGGCCTTGGTGCATCGGCCCCGCATTACTATCCAGCCGTGGGTCGGCACTTGGGATGCAAAATGATCTTGCCCGAACATGCCGGTGTCGCGAACGCCATTGGAGCCGTTGTTGGACAGATTACGGTGAGGCGTAGCGGCACTATCACCGCTCCGTCCGAGGGATGCTATAGAGTTCATCTTACCGATGGTCCCCAAGATTTTGCGGACCCCGAGGCGGCACTGCAGATGCTAAAAATGACACTGAAAAGCAGCGCGAAAAAGGCGGCCGCGTCGGCAGGCGCAATCGATTTGTCCGTCAACGTGGACGAAAACCGCCGCGTGGCCAGCGTGGAGGGAAAAACAGTCCTTGTTGAAGCCCAAGTCACGGTCGAGGCGTCAGGGCGACCAGGTATGGTCGCCACCTGACGGCAATGCTTTTGGTCTTCAGGATGCTTTTGCGCGCTTCGGCAAAACCCAGCCCGGGCGCGGGAAGTGGCATGTATAGCCATTTGGGAACCGTTCCAGATAGTCCTGATGCTCGGGTTCCGCTTCCCAAAAGTCACCGACTGGTTCAATCTCGGTTACAACTTTCCCGGGCCAGATACCCGATGCTTCGACATCTGCAATCGTATCCAGCGCCGTTGCTTTCTGTGTCTCGTCCATAAAGTAGATCGCGGATCGATAGCTGAGCCCGATATCGTTGCCTTGACGGTTCAGGGTGGTTGGGTCGTGTATCTGGAAAAAGAATTCCAGAATATCGCGATACGAAATCACTGCAGGGTCAAAGTCGATCTCGATGCCTTCGGCATGTGTGCCATGATTGCGATAGGTCGCGTTCGGAACATCTCCGCCCGTGTAACCCACACGCGTTGATTTGACACCCGGGAGCTTGCGGATCAAATCCTGCATACCCCAGAAACAACCACCGGCCAAAACTGCACGCTCTGTCATGCTATATCCTCCACTTGGTCCAAATAGGCACCGTATCCTTCGGACTCCATCGCGTCCTTGTGCACAAACCGCAACGATGCCGAGTTGATGCAGTATCTCAAACCACCGCGGTCTGGTGGCCCATCCGGGAAAACATGGCCCAAATGACTGTCACCATGCGCGCTGCGCACCTCGGTGCGCACCATGCCTAGCGTGCGGTCCTGAAATTCTTGGACGTGTGCTGCTTCAATCGGCTTGGTGAAGCTCGGCCAACCGCAGCCGGACTCGTATTTGTCGGAAGAGGCAAACAGCGGCTCGCCCGACACTATGTCGACGTAGATACCCGGTTCCTTGTTATACAGTAGTTTGCCGGTGCCCGGCCGCTCTGTGCCACTTTTTTGGGTCACGTAAAACTCTTCCGCTGTAAGCGCGGCGATGGCTTCTGGGTCTTTGTGGTACTTGGTCACGATTATCTCCAGATCTCGGTGTTCCCCTATATTTGGGCCAAGTTCCTGCGAATAAAAGACCAACTTGAGCAACCCTTTTGATCCACAATTGGAACAGACGCGTACCCATTCCAAATGGAGAAGCGATATGCGACTGATTGCCGGTTTCATCGGGGTTTTCATATCCGCGCAAACGGCCTTGGCGGGGATCACCGGCACATTTGCATCGATCGATGGCGGCACTTTGTCGATCGAGGATTGGCGCGGCCATCCCGTGCTTGTTGTGAACACGGCTTCGCAATGCGCGTTCACACGCCAATATGCCGCACTGCAAGAGCTGTACAACACGTACCGTGACCAAGGTCTTGTCGTGTTGGCGGTACCGTCGGACGATTTCAATCAAGAACTTGGATCCGCCGAAGAAGTGAAAGAGTTTTGCGAGCTTAACTACGACCTAGACCTGCCGATGACTGACATTTCGTCGATTCTTGGGACGCAGGCGCATCCGTTCTACAAGTCAGTGCAGCAATCGACCGGCTTTGTCCCGAACTGGAATTTCAATAAAATCCTGCTCGACCCGGCTGGCGATGTTGCTGGAACATGGCGGTCGACCACTTCGCCCAATTCCAAACTGATCATCCGCGAAATCGAGCGGATGCTGACATTGAACTAGGCCGCTTGCAAAACCTTGTCCAAAAACGCCCGTAAACGGCCCTCGTTCGTTTCAGCCACCAAGCGGCAGATTTCTGTTTCGCCTTTCATGGCGATCAGCGTGCAATGACGGTCGACATCCATGCGTTGCGCCATTTGCGACGGACCGAACGTGTCCCAATCGATGTCAACAAACGTCAAGCGCGCTGAATAGGCGGCATTTTCCCGTTTCAACTGCGCCAAACGCTCGCGTTTTATGTCGCAGGTATAGGACCATGACGCGGTGTAGTTCAGAATGATCGGACGGTTTTCTGCGCGCAAACGACCCAGCAACCCTCGCTCATAAACCAAGGCATCGTAATCTGCATGCGCAGCCACGGGCGATAAAGTTGCCAAAAGCCCCATTGAAAACTGCCGGCGGTCCATCTGGTTCTCCTTTTTTGTGAGATTAACCGTGGCTCAGCGCGGCGCAAGTCGCGCTGTTTTCTGGCGGTCCATCTGCACCAGAAAAATGCTGATCGTTATGACCGCGACACCGGCCAAATCAAGCCAGCCAAGCGATTCACCCAATATCAACGCCGCGATCGCCACGCCAAAGAACGGGTTCAAGAAATGGAACGTGGCGGCCCTGATCGCGCCGATGCGATCGACTAAGAGAAACCATACCAACGTGGCCAACAAGCCTGGCACGATCGTTGTGTATGCAAAAGCCAGCGCCAGTGTCACGCTGGGTCTCAGCACGAATGTCTCGACCGGGATAGCGACCAAGAACAAGGCTGCTGATCCCACCAGCATCTGCAAACCCACCACCATCAAAAAGTTACCACCCGATGTCGCCCCGCGCATCGTCATCGTCGCGATTGTCAAGGCAAGCACACCAATACCGCATAGTGCGACCCCAAACAGATCAACACCCGCAGATATCCGAGACCCCATAATCAAGGCGACGCCGCACACACCGGCCAACAGGGCAATTGCGGTCAAAGCCGAAAGCCGTTGGCCCAAGGCGATCCATGACAGCATAGCGACCAAAAGCGGCATCAGGGATGCAATGATCGCTGCAACCGACGCTTCAAGCGTCTGCATCGCAACAAAGTTCAGACCCAGATACAGAGCATTTTGGCAGATGCCGAATACAATCGTCGCGCGCCATTGTTGTGGCGTCAGATGCCAGCTTTGGCCGAGCGCACGTGCGATCGCTATCCCGATCAACCCAGACAGTAGAAACCGTGCAGCCAAAGCATAAAGCGGCGATGCATCGGCCACGATGATCCGCGCCGACGAAAACGCCGAAGACCACATCAAGGCAAAGCCAAGACCCATGACCAAAGCGCGGGCATCCATGACTAGGTTGGTATGCTTGGACCCGGTTCCCACAATTCTACCGGGTTGCCTTCTGGATCGTGGATGCGCGCGAAACGGCCAATTTCGCTATCCCATTCCGCACGCGTTTCCACGTCGATGCCGGCCGACCGCAGCTGGTCCAGCAACCCGGTCAAGTCATCCACCCGAAAGTTCAGCATCCACTGCTGCTCTGAGCGGCCAAAATAGGTATCATCACGGGCAAAGGCGGCAAAGACGGTGGGTCCGCCGTCTTGCATCCATGCGCCCTGCGACAAATCGATGTCCAGATGCTGCTGATACCAATCGATCAGGGCCTTGGGATCTTGTGCACGCACGAAAATCCCGCCAAACGCCAGTGCTTTCGCCATTGAAATGTAGCCTTGTCAAACCGCAGCAAAAAAGGGCCGCTCAGCAGCGACCCTTTCCTAAAACACACACGGTGACAAGCTTAGCTGTTCACACTGTCCTTCAGCGCTTTCGCAATCGTGATTTTCACGGCCTTGTCGGCGTCTTTCTTAAACTGCTCGCCGGTTGCCGGGTTGCGCACCATACGCTCTGGACGCTCGCGGCAATAAATCTTGCCGATGCCCGGCAAGGTCACTGCGCCGCCAGCGGACACTTCGCGCGTCACCAGCGCCGAAATCGCATCCAGTGCGGCGTTCGCACCTTTTTTGTCTGACCCCATTTCTTCGGCCAGCGCAGCCACGAGTTGGGTCTTGGTCATCGGTTTTGCCATTTCATGGTCTCCTTCGTCTGCCCGATTTGTTGGGCCTCATTGAGCAACCCTACCTTTATCTTGTGTATTAACACAAGAAATTGTGAGTATTTGCCCAAGAATCATGACGATTGTGCGGGGATAATGCAACTTAAAGGAAAGCGGTTTCCTCGAAAGATCGCAATTTCCGACTGTGCAGGCGCTCCAGCGGCATTCCGCTTAACATCTCCATCGCGCGGATACCGATGCGTAGGTGGCGACTAACCTGGGTTTTGTAGAAGTCAGACGCCATGCCGGGCAGCTTCAGTTCGCCATGCAAAGGCTTGTCGGACACACAAAGAAGCGTGCCATACGGCACCCGGAACCGGTACCCGTTCGCGGCGATGGTCGCGCTTTCCATGTCCAAGGCAATGGCTCGTGACTGGCTCAGGCGCTGCACCGGCCCCGTCTGGTCGCGCAATTCCCAGTTCCGGTTGTCCAGCGTTGCCACGGTGCCTGTTCGCATGATGCGCTTCAGGTCATAGCCCCGCAATTCGGTGACCTCGGCTACGGCTTGTTCCAATGCGATTTGAACCTCGGCCAAGGCCGGGATTGGCACCCAGACCGGCAGATCATCATCCAGAACCTTGTCCTCACGCAGGTAAGCGTGCGCCAAAACAAAGTCACCCAGAGCTTGCGTGTTGCGTAGGCCCGCGCAGTGACCCACCATCAACCATGCTGTCGGACGCAAGACCGCGATGTGGTCCGTAGCCGTTTTGGCATTTGATGGACCGACACCAATGTTAACAAGCGTGATACCGGCGCCATCGGGACGTTTCAGGTGATAGGCAGGCATTTGAGGCATCTTCGTCGGGGCGTCGATTGCCGTGTTGGCTTCGAAAATCTCGGCGTTGCCCGTGCTGACAAAACTCGTATAGCCGCTTTTGGGATCAGCCAAACAAGCCCGCGCATAGGCTTCGAACTCGGACTCATAAAACTGGTAGTTCGTAAACAGAACATGGTTCTGAAAGTGCTCGGGATCAGTGGCAGTGTAATGGCTCAACCGAGCAAGCGAATAGTCAATGCGTTGCGCCGAGAACGGTGCGAGGGGCTCGACGCCATCCTCACTTTTGTAGATGCCATTGACGATGTCGTCATTCGTTGTGTTTAGGTCCGGCACGTCAAAGACATCGCGCAAAGTGAAACTTGTGGCGCCTTCTTGCGGCACCGTGATGTCAGGATCTGTCGCAACAGCAAAATGCACAGGCATTGGCGTGTTCGAGACACCAATGGTGACGGGCACACCATGGTTTTCCAGAAGCAGGCCAATCTGCTGGTTCAAGTAGTTGCGAAACAGCGCAGGCCGCGTAATTGTGGCAGCATGGGTCCCGGGAGCGGACACGTGCCCAAAGCTCAGGCGCGAGTCTACGTGGGCGTGGGTTGTCGTTGTAACCCGGATTTCGGGGTAGTTGGCGCGGATGCGGGAATTGGGCGCGCCATCCTGCATAACTTCTGAAAATCGCTGAGTCAGAAACTGCGCCGCTTGATTGTAGAGCAGCTCCAGCCGGTCGACGGCAGCCGCCGCATCCGAGAACGATTCTGGCGCGGGATGCTCAGGCGATTGAATTTGGATCATGTCAGGTCTCGAACAGTGGAATTTTCTTAAAACTGCGAACGTCGACCAGCCCAAGGTCAGAAATCCGCAACTCGGGAATCACAACAAGCGCCAGTAAGGAATGCTGCATATAGGCATTATTGAGCGTGCACCCGCATGCTTGCATGGCGGCAACCATATCGTCTGCCTTGGCCGCAACCGTTGCTGCGGGTTGATCAGACATCAAACCCGCGATTGGTAACTCGACCAGTGCAAGCTCTATGCCGTCCTTGAAGACAGTGATACCGCCCCCTACTTCGGCCAGCCGATTGGCCGCCAACGCCATTTGTGCGCGGTCTGTGCCAACGACAATCATATGGTGACTGTCATGAGCCACGGTCGAAGCCATGGCCATGGGTCCGCTATACCCAAAACCGGACACAAAGGCATTTGTCACCCCACCCGTCGCGCGGTGCCGCTCGACCAACGCAATTTGGCACACATCCCCCTGTCCTTCGACCAAGCCATCAACGACCGGCAAATCGACCTTCAATGCCTTGGTCGGCGCCTGGTTTTCGACGACACCGATCACGTTTGCCGTCACAGAGTTGGCGCCGTCTGGCGCCGCGACTTCAAAGCTTTCTGCCGCAAGCGCAGCGCCAAGGTGAACGGTGTTGCGCGCCTTATCTGGCCAGGCGTAATGCGGACAGTCGACCAGGCATGCGCCGTTCTGTGCCACGACCTGGCCCCGGGCCACCACCATCTCGATCGGAAGCGTTTCCAGGTCCGATGTCAGAATGAGATCCGCCCGTCGACCGGGTGTAATAGACCCTATTTCCCGCTCCAGTCCAAAGTGCTGTGCCGTATTGATCGTGGCCATCTGCAGCGCCACAAGCGGGTCGCATCCACAGGCGATCGCATGCCGAACGACACGATTCATGTGACCGTCGTTCACCAAAGTTCCGGAATGGCAATCATCCGTGCAAAGTATGAAGTTGCGCGGATCCAGCCGCCGTTCTGTGATCGCTGTGATTTGGCTTTCGACGTCGTACCAGGCAGAACCCAGACGCAACATCGCACGCATGCCTTGCCGCACACGCGCCATCGCATCAGCTTCTCGCGTGCCTTCGTGATCATCCGCGGGCCCGCCGGCGACGTACCCTGCGAAGTCAGGGCCCAGATCAGGAGAGGCATAATGCCCCCCAACCGATTTGCCCGCCCGTTGCGTCGCGGCGATTTCGGCAAGCATCTTGGGATCTGCATTCGACACACCGGGGAAATTCATCATCTCGCCCAGGCCGATGATACCGGGCCACGCCATCGCCTCGGCAACGTCGTTGGGCGTGATTTCGTAGCCCGTGGTTTCCAAACCGGGCGCGCTGGGCGCACATGACGGCATCTGGGTGAAAATGTTGACCGGCTGCATCAACGCTTCGTCGTGCATCATGCGCACGCCTTCCAGACCCAGCACATTTGCAATCTCATGTGGATCGGTGAACATGCTGGTCGTGCCGTGCGGGATAACGGCCCGAGCGAACTCTGCCGGTGTGAGCATCCCGCTTTCGATGTGCATATGGCCATCGCAAAGGCCCGGCACCATGTACCGACCGGCGGCATCAATGACCTGGGTGTCGGTCCCAATCTGTGCGTTGGCATCTTGCACCACGCAGGCAACGCGGCCATGCACAATGGCAATGTCGTGGCCCGGCAAAACCTCTCGGCTGTGCACGTTCACCCACGCCCCGTTCCGGATCACAAGATCCGCTGGCATTCGCCCTGTCGCTACATGGATGAGATCGGGCGCCACATCGGCCCAGCCGGGAAAAACAGAGTATTCCATGTTCTAATTGTTCCCATTGCGCATCGGGGTGCAAGCCCGATTTCCAATCGTAGCGCACCAAGGCTAGGCAAGTGGGATGACTGTTGTATGACGCGCATGAATTCAGCGCGCACCGGCAGACGACACATCAAGGGCTAGAAAATGCTGGCACCCATATGGAACACATGCAAATGGGCGCCAAGACCAACACGTGGTTGGGCGAAATGGCTACATGGCCATGATTTCGGCGACTTCGACTGAACCAGACCCATCGACCACCATCGGGCACCCCTTGGCCATGTCGCATGCAGCGTCCTGGTCGGACGCTTCCACGATTGTCAGGCCGGACACGGGATTGGCACCGCCGTTATCCGTGACACCACTATGCGCCACAGTTTTCGACAGGCCGGCAGGTCCTCCACCATCGACGACAGCCGCGCCCATCGCTTCGTACCATGCGCCCCATGCAGCCATGGCGGCTTGCTGCGCTTCCTCCGTTTCGGGCATGCCGCCCCCGTGATATACAAACATGAACTTTGGCATGACGTTCTCCTTGATCTAGTGCGTTGCCAGTCTTTCCAGTTTCCTGAAGGAAGATGTCCATCCGACCTCATGGTTGCCCGCCGATTCGTCATCGGGCAGATCGACATGTTCCAATGTCAAATGCGTGCCACCGTTCTGAGCCGGGACAAGCTTGATCGTCACGTGGCTTTCGACACCGCGCGCGTCATTTTCGTCATGCCATGCCCATGTAAAGCCGATCGAAACAGGTGCATTGACGTGCGTGACATGTCCGGAAACCTTGTAGCGTTGACCCTCGGAATTCATCATCACGGAATGCCAAGGCCCCGGCTTTTCAAAAGATAAACTGTGGTCCGGAACCGTCATGCCTTCGGGACCCCACCACTTCAGCAAGTGGTCCGTTTGACTGATGTAGGAAAAGACGCGCTCTGGCGGGGCAGCAAGCGTGCGTTCGATCGTCAACGTTGACATCGGTCACTCCTCTCGTTCGATCGCATCGGCGAGGCGGTCAAGACTGGCTGCCCAAAACTCGCGATGTGACAGCGCCCATGTTCCAATGCTTTCGACAGCCTGCGGGTTGATCGAATAGATCCGCCGCTGTTTATCGACCGTTTGCATGATCACGCCAGCTTTTCGCAGGACCTTCAAATGGCGGGAAATCGCAGGCGGTGAAACCTCTGCAACATCCTGCAAGTGCCCCGCGCTGAGCGGGCCATGCTGTAACAGCCGCTCTGTAATGGCCAGACGAACAGGGTCGCCCAAAGCAGAAAATGCAGACGTCAATTGAAGCATTTATTTACCCTCTCTTTAATTAACTATATTGTTAACTTATGACAGTGTCAAGGGGCTTCTGCGACTCGGAAAACAGGTCTATGCATTGGCGAAACTCGGTAATGCAGAAATCTCATGAACGTCGTCATCCACCACAATCCTGATTGCGGCACTTCGCGCAATGTGCTGCAGATTATTCGCGACGCCGGTTACACCCCGACCGTGGTTGAGTACCTGAAAACGGGTTGGACGCGGCCGCAACTTCTGGCCTTGTTCGCAGCCGCCAATCTGACACCCCGCGACGCATTGCGCGTCACAAAATCCCCTGCCGCGGAACTGGGCCTGATGGATCAGTCTGTTGCGGGTGCCGCGTTGTTGGATGCGATGCTGGAACACCCTGTTCTGGTCAATCGGCCGATCGTGGCTTGCCGGAATGGTGTTCGCCTATGCCGCCCGTCAGAAGCGGTTCTTGATCTGCTCGACGTCTGGCCAACCGGCCCATATTCGAAAGAAGATGGCACACCGATACTTGATGCGAACGGCCGGCGATTGAACGATGCCTGATATGGATTACGACAGCATAGACCCAGATACCTTTGGCCGGTCGCTGCGTGGGATCGGACTGAACCTGTTGGTGCGTGACGTTCAGGCGGAGTGCCGCTTTCTCAACAGCGTTTTCGAAATGACGGCCCACCAAGTGTCGCCGGATTTCGCCATACTTCGATACGGTGAACAGGTGTTCCAGCTACATGCCGACAGCACGTATTCGGCCAACCCATTGCTCAACCTGCTGCCGGAAAACCCACCGCGCGGAGCTGGTATCGAAATCAGACTCTATGAAAGCGATCCAGATACCGTGGCGGACCGCGCCGTTGCATTTGGTGCCACGGTTCTGCAGCCCCCTACGGACAAACCACACGGGCTGCGCGAGACCTACATTCTGTGCGAAAATGGTTATGCATGGGTGGCCAGTCGGCCAAAAGGCTGATCCGCAAACGCCGCCATTTCTGACCGGACCCAATTGGCAAATGCCAAAGCACCCGGAGACTTTTCCACCTGTGGCGACAGGATTAGATAATAGCCTTCGGACATTTTCGCGCGATGAGCGAACGGAGCAATCAGCCTGCCATCCTCTAGACCGCGGGCCGCTATGGCATCGTGCGCCAGCGCCAAACCGCCACCTGATATCGCAACCGACAAGGTAAAGGTGAAAGTGGTGGCGTATGTAATTGGCGGATCGGGCCAGAATAGACCCTGATCTTCGGCCCAAGCCCGCCAATTGCACAACAAGTTCGTGCAGTCATAAAGCGGATGCATATGCAGATCATCCAAGCTGACCGGATAGTCAGGCGCGCAGACCGGGTAGTAGTGATCTTGCCAAAGAAGTTCGGCCCGCGTGGTATCGGCCGGCCGCAACGAGTAGCGCAATTCAATGTCGGCCCCTTCGGCCATGTCGCGCGGTTCCCACAGCTCTGTCATCAGCGAAAGCCGAACATCGGGATGCGCCGCACGGAACTTGGCGATCCGGGGGGCCAACCAGTGCACGGCAAACGTGACGTTGGATTGGATGCGCACCGTGTTGGCGGTGTCGCCCATTATGGCGCGGGTGCCTTGTGCCAGCGTCCGAAATGCTTCTCGTACAACGGGCAGATACGTCGACCCCGCGCTGGTCAGTTCCAAAGCGCGCGGGCGGCGGTGAAACAGGGGATGACCCAAGCGGGCCTCCAACGACTTTATCTGCTGGGAAACAGCGCTTTGCGTCATGTTCAGATCGCGGGCCGCGCCGGTGAAGGACAGATGGCGCGCGGCAGCCTCAAAGCTTCTCAGCCATCCCAGTGGAGGAAGTGAATTCTGCATGCGCATAAACCTGCCATAAGCTGGACTAATGGGAAAGCCGCGTTTTTTTCATTGGTCAGAATCTGCGTGTACAGGCAGGCTCTCGCCGTTCGCATCGGGAGGTTTCAATGACTGTTACACCGCTTCGCCCCAACATGGATAACTGGCAGGACCGCGTCGATCTGGCCGCTGCGTTTCGTTGGACCGCGCGGATGGGCATGCATGAAGGCGTCGCCAACCACTTCAGCCTGGCCATAAATCCTGATGGCACACGCTTCTTGATGAACCCCAACCAAAAGCACTTTAGCCGCATCAAAGCGAGCGACTTGATCGTGGTGGATGCCAACGATCCCGATACGCGGTCGGGACCGGATGCGCCCGATCCAACCGCATGGGGGCTGCATGGCGGAATTCATAGGCACTGCCCGCATGCCCGGTGCGCAATGCATGTGCACTCTATCCACGCAACTGTTCTGGCCTGTTTGGCTGACAGTACATTGCCGCCGATCGATCAGAATTGCGCGACATTTTTCAATCGCGTGGTGGTAGACGACGCGTATGGTGGCCTGGCTTTCGAAGATGAAGGCGAACGCTGCGCAGCGCTGCTGACCGATCCCAAGAAGAAAGTGATGGTGATGGGCAATCACGGGGTCATGGTGATCGGCGAAACCGCGGCGGAAACGTTTAATAGACTCTATTATTTCGAACGGGCGGCCGAAACATACATTCGTGCCCTGCAAACAGGGCAGCCCCTGCGTGTGCTGTCTGATGAGATTGCCGAAAAGACAGCGCGCGAGTTGGAGGTCTACCCGGATCAGGACGAAATGCACCTGTCCGAACTGAAGGCCATCCTTGATGAAGAAGGGTCTAACTATGCCCAATGACCACAGCAAATCGGTCGAGTTTCAAACAGATCGCGAAGCGGAGCGTTGGAATTATCGCCCGCCCCATCCTGTGGCCCTGAACCCGCTTTTTTCGTGGCCTGTGCGACCAATCGCAATTCTTCGATGGTATAGCGCCTATTGGCTGGTCACATCGACAACCACGCTCGCCCTTGTGTTGGCGATTGTTTTTTACTTCGTTTTGTTGCCGCCTCTGGAACAGATGCAGAGCTTTGCCGCTGACTGGATGATCCGCGTCTGGTTGGCCAACGTGATCCCTCACTGCTTGTGTGCTGGATTGTTGCATATGTGGCTCTACCACTGGAGAGGTCAGGAAAAACGCTTCAAGTATGATGCGCGTGACCCTGCCAAGGACAATGGCACCTTCACCTTTCGCAACCAGATCCATGACAACATGTTCTGGACCATTGTCAGCGGCATTTCCTTGTGGACGGTCGCGCAATGGGGCGTCTTTTGGGCGATGGCAAATGGCTACGCACCCAGTTTTTTATTCCCCGAAAACCCGGTTTGGTTTGTGGCTTTTTTCTTAATCTTACCAGTCTGGTCCAGTTTCCACTTCTACTGGGTCCACCGATTGCTGCATTGGCCACCGCTGTACAAGGTGGCGCACGCCTTGCATCATCGCAACGTCAACGTGGGCCCATGGTCGGGCATTTCCATGCATCCGATCGAACATGTTCTGTTCTACACGAATTTTCTGATCCATTTCGTGGTCCCCAGTCACCCGGTGCACGTGCTGTTCCACGGCTATATCCAGTCCGTACACCCGATCTTTTCGCATTCCGGGTTCGATCAGCTTTATGTCGCTGACAAGGAGCGCGCAAAAATTGGCGACTTCTTTCACCAGCTGCACCACCGCTATTTCGAGTGCAACTACGGCACTGTCGAAATGCCATGGGATCGCTGGTTCGGCTCATTCCACGACGGATCAGAAGTCGCGACAACAGAAACGCGCGCCCGCAAGAAACAAATGTACACCTGAACACATGGACCGGCGCGCACGGCACCGGGCCTGAACGGCGCGGTGGCCGGCACATGCCCAGAGACTTGGAAAGACCATGCAATACGGATTGACCGACGAGCAGGAAATGATCGTCAGCACGGTGCGGAGTTTCGTGGAAAACGAAATCTACCCGCACGAAGCCTTGGTGGAACGCACCGGGGAGGTGCCACAAGACATCGCCGAGAACATCAAGCAAAAGACACTGGAACTGGGGTTCTACGCCTGTAACTTTCCTGAATCTGTCGGATGTGCGGGTTTGAACCACCTAGAGTTCTCGCTGGTTGAGCGCGAGCTTGGTCGAGGGTCGATGGCGTTGAATCACTTTTTCGGACGCCCACAGAACATTCTCATGGCGTGCCAAGGCGACCAGGTCGAAAAATACCTAATGCCCGCCGTCCGCGGCGAACGCATGGATGCCTTGGCCATGACAGAGCCCGGGGCCGGATCGGACGTGCGCAGTATGAAGTGCAGCGCCGTCCGGGATGGCGGAGACTGGATCGTGAACGGGACCAAACACTTTATCAGTGGTGCTGAACACGCCGATTTCGTGATTGTCTTCGTTGCGACCGGCGAGGATCAGACACCGAAGGGCCCCAAGAAACGGATCACCTGCTTTCTGGTGGATCGGGGGCATCCCGGTTTCACCATTCGCGACGGGTACAAGTCGGTCAGCCACCGGGGCTACAAGAACATGGTCCTGGAATTCGACGACTGCCGCTTGCCGGATACGCAAGTACTGGGAGAGGTTGATGGTGGCTTCGAGGTCATGAACACGTGGCTGTATGCGACGCGCATCACGGTTGCCGCGATGTCCGTAGGCCGCGCACGGCGCGCCTTTGACTACGCGCTGGATTATGCCGCAACGCGAGAACAGTTCGGACAGAAGATCGGCAAGTTCCAAGGCGTTTCATTTCAGATCGCGGACATGGTGACCGAGATTGACGCGGCCGACCTTCTTACGCTGGCCGCGGCGGATCGCTTGGACAAGAACTTGCCTGCAAACCGCGAAATTGCATCTGCCAAACTCTACGCAAGCGAAACGTTGGCTCGTGTCACCGATGCCGCGATCCAGATACATGGCGGGATGGGTCTAATGGATGATTATCCGCTGGAACGGTTCTGGCGGGATGCGCGTGTCGAGCGCATCTGGGACGGCACCAGCGAAATCCAACGCCACATCATCAGTCGCGATCTTTTGCGGGCACTGGGGGCCTGACATGAAAGATGGCCAACCCGGTCGGTTCGACCGTATCCTCCGGCCTAGGTCGATCGCGGTCATTGGTGGCGGTGCGTGGTGTGAAGCGATTGTGGGCGCTGCTTCGAGAATCGGGTTTTCGGGCAGCATTCACCCGGTGCATCCCACACGATCCGAGATTTCCGGCCTGAAGGCCGTGCCATCGATCCAGGACCTGCCTATCCCAGTCGATTGTGCATTTGTTGGCATCAACAGACAGGCCACCATTCACGCGGTTGCCGAGCTGCAAAAAGCAGGGGCGGGCGGCGCTGTGTGCTTTGCATCGGGCTTCACAGAAGCCGCGGCCGAGGATGCTGCAGCCGTCGATTTGCAACAGGATCTGGTGCGGGCCGCCGGCCCGATGCCGATCTTGGGGCCAAACTGCTACGGGTACGTAAATGCGCTTGATAAAGCCTGTATTTGGCCAGATCAGCACGGCATGAAACCTGTGGATAGCGGTGTGGCAATACTGACTCAATCGTCAAACATTGCCATCAACCTGACGATGCAGAAACGGGCGCTGCCGCTGGCAATGATGGTTGCGTGCGGGAATCAAGCACAGACCAGCCAAGCCGAACTTGCGATTGCCCAACTGGATGACCCGCGCATCACTGCAATCGGTGTGCATGTGGAAGGCTTCGGAGACCAAAGACAGTGGGAAACCCTCGCCGAAAAAGCGCATCGGCAAGATGTACCTGTGGTGGTGCTGAAGGTGGGTCGTTCGACCCAGGCCCAAGCGGCGACGATCTCGCACACGGCATCAATGGCGGGCGAGGATACAGGCGCACAGGCTTTTCTGGACCGAATGGGTTTCGCGCGGGTCGATGACGTGCCGAGTTTTCTAGAAGCATTGAAGCTTTTCCACGTGTGCGGCCGGTTGTCATCAAAGCGACTGGCGGCCATCAGTTGCTCAGGCGGGGAAGCCAGCTTGATCGCGGACATGGCCCTCGCACATGATGTCGAATTCCCAGTGTTAGAGCCTGTTCAGACTGAAAAACTCCGCGAGGCTTTGGGCCCAATGGTGGCGCTAGCCAACCCATTGGACTATCACACCTATGTCTGGCGTGACGCGGGCGCGATGGCACAGGCATGGTCTGCGATGACAGGTCCTGACATCGGAATGACCGTGTCGATCGTGGACTATCCGCATACCGATCGCGCCGACTGGGAATGTGCCACGCAGGCAGCCAAGATGGTGGTAGATCAAACAGGACGGCCTTTTGCGATGGCTGCCACCTTGCCGGAACTCATGCCGGAAGATGTGGCAAAGGACCTGTTGGCACATGGCGTGCTGCCCATTTCGGGTCTTCGTGAGGGGTTGACCGCGATCGAGGCCGCAGCGCGACCAAAGACTGGCCTGAAAGCGCCTTTGACATTGACCGGCCCCTGTTGCCCTACAACCATCCTGACGGAGGCCGATGCCAAAGCCGCACTGGCAGAGTTTGGGCTGGATATCCCACGATCGGTGGTAACTGCGCCCGCACAAGCGCAGAATGCGGCAATGGGACTGACGGCTCCATTGGCGGTTAAGGGCGTTGGGCTGGCGCACAAAACAGACGCCAATGCCGTGCTGTTAAATTGCTCGTGGCATGACGTAGAACAGGTCGCACATGACATTGGTACCAACCCTGTTCTGATCGAAGAAATGGTCCGCGATGTGGTCGCCGAGTTACTGGTTGGCGTTATACGTGACCCAGCCCATGGATTTATCCTGACGCTGGCCCAG
>CAWUIW010000014.1:0-23840 GCA_963922515.1 uncultured Rhodobacterales bacterium
GATGTTGGGTCGTCCATCATCGCCCAAGCTTTGAAAGGCATTTGGCGCGGCACGGGTGTTGCCATCGACCTGAATGCGAAAATCGCAGTTCACGCCTCGGGTTTGCTGACGGCATTCGCGCTCGGCCACCGGTTCGACTCGTTCCACAACTTGGCGAAACGCCACCGCGGCTTGCTCGGGTGTCCAACGCCCTTGGGGCACGGGCTCTGTTCCAATGGGCGCTGGGGGTGTCGGCGCCACTTCGCATGCCGCTAGTGCCAAGGCTGCCAAGAGTATGAGCCAACGCATAATGCCGGTAAATCCTGAGTGGATGAGTGTGGGGTTTAACCTAGCAGAATGCACTTCGACGACCAGCCCATATCGCGGAAGTGTGGCGCCCTGCGCACCCGCGCGCGTGAAGTCGCTTGCATTCGGACATCCCGCGCGACACTCTGCCCACATGTTTACCGTCGAGCATGAATTTGACGCCACTGTAATCACGCTTGTCGATGAAGGTGGCGCGCCTTTGCAAGAAGATGTGACCATCAACAGTTTTGCTGAGTGCATCACTCTCGAGCAATTCGATCCACGCACTGACCGCGTGATGAAGGTCACCTTGTCACCAGAGCAGCTACGCGATCTGGCGGCTGCGCTGGACCTGCCCGAAGGTGTCTATCAGCTTCGCCAAGACCCGCGTTAGCGCGTTTCAGCCTGCCACCTCTTGAAAACGTTGTTCGGATCGCCGACATAGGCGCCTGAATGTGAAAGAGCTTAACATATGCCGACACCCAACCCCGAAGCCATGGCGTTTCTGCTGAGCCGGCGGTCGCGCCCAGCCAAAACCCTGACTGTGCCCGTCCCCGACAGAGACGCGTTGCAGCCGTTGCTGCAGGCCGCGGCTCGCACACCAGATCACGGCAAGTTAGAGCCGTGGCGTTTCATCGTGCTCAGCGGTGCGGCCATGGACCGTTTGAAAACTTTGGTCGCCGAGCGCGGCAAGGCCCTTGGTAAATCAGACGATGACATTGCCAAGGCGCAGACACAGTTCAAACCGGAAAACCTTGCCGTGGTCGTGGTTGAAAGCCCTAAACCGTCAGAAAAAATCCCTCAAGTCGAGATGACATACTCTGCAGGTGCCGTTTGCCTGGCTTTGGTCAACGCCGCGTTGGCATCCGGCTGGGGCGCCAACTGGTTGAGCGGGTGGCACAGTCATGACCGCATCTTTTGTCGCGACGGCTTTGGGCTGACCGACGGTGAACGCGTGGCCGGGATCATTCACATAGGCACCGAAACATCGACACCGCCCGAACGCCCGCGCCCGGACCTTCACGCCATAACGACGTGGATGAGCACATGATTTTCAACGCTTTTTTCGCAGCTCTTGGGCAACTCAACGATCCAAGATTTCGCAAGGTTCTGCTTATGGGCCTCGGGATCACCGTGGCAGGTCTGGCACTGTTGACGTTTCTGTTCGTCAATATCGTCGGCTGGTTCGTCGGTGATACGGTGACACTGCCATGGATTGGCGACGTCACTTGGCTCGATACTTTGGCGGAATGGTCATCATTTTTCCTGATGCTCATCCTGTCCGTGTTCTTGATGGTGCCGGTGGCCTCTGCTGTGACGTCCCTGTTCCTGGATCAGGTGGCTCAGGCGGTCGAAGACAAGCACTATCCCCACCTCCCGCCCGCGGATGCCAGCGGCCTGGTGGACGATATCATGGACGGGCTAGGATTTCTGGGTGTGTTGGTCGTTGCCAATCTTTTTGCGCTGGTCCTTTACCTGATTTTCGCGCCCTTGGCCCCCATCATTTTCTGGTTGCTCAACGGCTTCTTGCTCGGGCGAGAGTACTTTACACTGGCCGCGATGCGGCGCATCGGGCGGCCCCCCGCCAAGGCCCTGCGCCGGCGGCACATTGTGACGATCTGGGCCGCAGGCACGTTGATGGCCATTCCGCTTTCCGTGCCGATCGTAAACCTCATTATTCCGATCCTTGGCGCAGCGACGTTTACACACATTTTTCACATGGTTTCGCGACAGCGTTAGACATACCGCGTACACTTTTTGCGTGCATTGAAATGAAGGAGATGCAAATGAAGTTCGGTTGGTTGCGCGCCTCTGCGCTGTGTTGCTCGACACTTCTCGCCACGCAAGCTGTGGCCCAAGGCGTTTTGCCGTCAGGGGCAGATGGGTTCACTGGCTACGGGTCCGTAGAAGATTGGAACATTTTCATTGATAACGCTCGCAAATCCTGCCTGATTGAAACGGTGGATCCCGCGGGCAATGTCGTTCAAATGGGCCTGACAGAGGATCGCGCCGTCGGCTATGTCGGCGTTTTTACCAAGGCGGACATTGGCGCGAAGCAAGGCAAGACAGGCGCGGTGGCCGTAGCCATCGGCGAGAATGTGTACATCGGCGAAGCAACCCAGTTGAAGAGTTCGATCACCGAGGGGTATTCGGGCGGGTACATCCTGTCGGATAGCCCGCAATTCGCCATTGATCTGGCACAGCAATACGAAATGATCGTGTTTCCGGAGGAAGCGTTTTCGTTTTCCGTTGATCTGAGTGGCACCAAGAAAGCCATGGAAGCCGCGCGCAAGTGCAATCAAGAACAGATCGCTGGCTGACTGGTTTCCTACCGCGTCAGCGGCCATAGACGTCTATGGCGGATGCCAGGCCGCGCAACGTTGCGCGGCCGCAAGACCCTAACTTCTGTGCGTCGGGCAACGCTGCTTGCGTGGCCGCGTCGATCAATATTGCGACGCCAAGCTCTTTGGCCTTGCTTTCCAGGCGCGCCGCAACGTTCACGGCGGTGCCATATACGGTAAAGGATTGTCGTTTCGTGGATCCGACGTTGCCGGATGCAATGTCGCCTGTCGCAATGCCTACGCGGACAGAGAACGCGCTGGCTTCGCCCAGCGCAATAAGGGCATGTCCCGACGCAACGGCGTCCTGTTCCGGTGTGTCGGATGAGACAGGGGTATTGAATGTGGCCAGCAACCCATCGCCCAGATAGGTGATCACGACACCACGATTGACTGATATGATCTCGCTGGCATCTGACAGGAAGCGATCAAGTTCCGTGATGACCTGTTGTGGCGTTCGATCCTCCGCGAACTCCGTAAAACCGGCGATATCAAGGATTAACGCAGCCCCGTTGCGCACCTGTGGCGCCAAGGGCGCCGGGTCTGCAACCAAGCGATTGGCAATCTCTTCTGGCACGTACCGTCCCAGCAATTCGTGTATGCGCGCTTTTGCGTGTTGCTCTTCTTCGCGGGCAAGATCTGCGGCCACCTGGGCGAAAAACACGCGCCGGGCCCGGTAAACAGCGAGCGCAAGGATGCCAGCAGCCGCAAAAAGCATAACCGTTTCCTCGATCCGGTTGCCCCGACCGATAAAGTCGATTGATAGAAATATCGTTTCGTAATCCGCGCGTGTTGCGTTTGACGGGATGTCTCCCCACGACAGGGTGTGCGCCATACCTGCAACGACTGTTTCAAAAGCAAACCACCAACCGATGACAGCAACCACGCCACAGAACAGGACGAGGCGCCAGGACAGTGACAGCGCGGCCAGTACGACAAGCGGGAAGAGCACATAAATCCCGTAGGCACGAAACGCGACGATTTGCGGGACAGGATCACTGCGGCTGATTGGCAAGACGGCGAACATGGCGCAGATGGCAAGAATGTCCATGCCGTAGACCGCGTATTTGAGCCACCAACGATCAAAGCGGGTTCCGATCACGCGAAGATGCGCAATGCCTGCAAAGGTGAACACCATAAGCCCAAGGACAGAGATCAGTCGCGGCGGTGACGCATCGCTCCAAACCGGCGCAAGGGAATTCCACAAAAGCAAAAGCCCAACAACCGCGGTACGGCAGGCGATACCCAAACGCAGCCCTTGCTGTTCCGCATGAACCAGTCGGCGGTATCCCTCGGTCCCTGCGGCGTCAGCCACGGGCATAGCTTACTCGGGCAACGGGGGCATGCGGTTAAACCAATCAAAGTCGCGCACACTGATCAGCCCAGAAACGATGATCCCGGCGATGATGACCCACAGGACAAAGGCAACACCCGTGGTGATCCATGCCTTTTTCTTCAGGTGGTGCACTTCGGGCGAGCCTGCATGCGTGCCCGGCACAATCTCGCCAAGGTCCCCTTGGGTTTGCACGCGGATCGGCAAGACAATCAGCCACGTCATGAACCAGATCACAGCATAAAGCACGATGGCCGAGGTTATCCCCATCAGTCCGTCCCTTTCTTGGTCAATCAGGATATAGAGCGTTGGCAGTGAAAGCGCAGTCTATACTTGCTCCAACTCCACCAAGCAGCCGTTGAAATCCTTGGGATGCAGGAACAGAACAGGCTTTCCGTGGGCCCCAATCTTTGGCTCACCGGTGCCCAGTACCCGCGCGCCGGTACTTTTCAACTGGTCGCGCGCGGCCAGGATATCCTCGACCTCGTAACAGACGTGATGAATGCCACCAGAGGGGTTCTTTTCAAGAAAGCCTTTGATTGGGCTGTCATCACCCAATGGGTAGAGCAACTCTATCTTCGTGTTGGGCAACTCGATAAATACCACTGTCACACCATGATCCGGTTCGTCCTGCGGATCGCCAACCGTGGCTCCCAACGCCGTGCGATACTGGCTGGCCGCTGCCTCTAGATCCGGAACAGCTATTGCAACATGGTTCAGTCGGCCAATCATCGCATCCTCCTACACTGGTGCATTGCGGCTTTATGCTGTGCTGCAGTGCGGCGCGCAAGAGGCGGCGGCGCTGCCGCGACGATTAACGCTCCGTTAGCCGACATCGACATAGCCTTGACTGCATAACAAACGAGGAGACGGACATGGACGATTCGCTACCGCATTTGAGCCCCGCGCCGCTGCCAGAGCGCCCCTTGGTCGGGCAGACAGTCTTGGTGGTGGAAGACAGCCGCTTCGCCAGCGAAGCCCTGCGTCTGCTCTGTTTGCGCAGTGGCGCCCGGATCCGTCGTGCCGACAGCATCCGGGCCGCGCGTCGACATTTGCGGGTCTACCGCCCATCAACCATCATCGTGGATTTGGGTCTGCCGGATGGCAACGGGCTCGACCTGATCGAAGACCTATCGCATGCCAATCCGCGGATTTGCGCCATTCTTGCAACCTCTGGCGAAGATTGGGCTGCCGATGCCGCCATTGCCGCAGGCGCGGACGGGTTCCTTGCGAAGCCGATCACGTCACTTGCGGTCTTTCAGGCCAAAGTTCTGGAACATATGCCGCCCGAACGCACCGCATATGTACCATGGACCGCTACCGACCATGCCGTCACGCCGGACCCACTCGCGTACAAGGACGACATGGCCTACGCCGTTCACATCCTGTCGGAATCCGGTGAGGACGACCGCGGAGTTGACTACGTGGCTCAGTTTGTCGGAGGCGTGGCGCGCAGTGCCAATGATCACGTCTTGGCGCGCGCTGCCAAAAGCATCGAGACGGCCCGCGCGAATGGCAAACCCGTGACATCGGACGTGGCGCGACTGGCCGGGCTGGTTCAGGACCGGTTGCAAGCGCGCGTGGCCATTTGATGTTTGACCTCGTTGCCTATGGGATAGAGCCATTGATCCTTTTGGCATTGAGCCTTGCGGTTCACGTCGCCTTGCAGTGGCCAGTCCGATCACGCGATCACGTCCTGCGGCAAGGGTGCCTTGAGGGTCAGCTCCGATCGCTACAGAGCGATTAAAGCAAGAGCCCGGGATTGACCTGCATATCAAGACCAGGGAAGACAGTCGTCTCCAAAATGGTCCGGTCGATACCCATCAAACCATGCATCACCCACGCCGCATGCGCGCGTACGTCCGTCGTTGGCATCAAATCCCGCCGTTGATACAGGTCAGCTTCCTCCAGTCCGGGCCAATCGCCATAGACGCGCCCCCCTTTGATCGCGCCGCCCGCCAGGACCATCGCCCCCGCCGTGCCATGATCGGTGCCCTTGCTGCCGTTCTCGGCCACCGTTCGACCGAACTCCGTCATCGCCAACAGCGCTGTCTTGCTCCATAGCTCCGGACCAAGCTTGTCTCGCATGGTCAGAATCACATTGGACAAACGTGGCAGCAGGCGCTTCATGCCGTTGCGCTGGCCTGCATGCATGTCCCACCCATTGATCGAAAATGCGGCCACGCGGGCTTCCTCCCTCAGCCGTTCAGCGGCAAACTCCGCAATCTTCAGAACTGCGCTGCCTTTCTTCTTTCCAGTCATGTCGCCCACTGCGGCTTCCTCGGCGCTCAACCTCGAGGCCTCGCGATAGGCGGCCTGCAAGGCAGGGTCTTGCTCCATGATGGTTTGCATCAGGAGCTCGGCTTGGGTGCTTAACTCAAACCCCGAATCAGGGGCCCAGTTAGACACGTCTGCGGACCCTTTCATCAGCAGCATTTCCTCGCGCCCGATGGCATAGGCCGACGTCGCGGACATACCGGGCATGCCCCCGATCATGCGGTTCAACCACCCATCCCGGATCCCGCCAGTGCCCATTGTTCCAGCTTCCAGCACGTCCTGGCCATCAAAATGGCTCCGCTTGTTGCGGTAGGGCGTCGACGTCGCATGGACAAATCCCAACTCACCCGAATGCCACAGCGGCATCAAAGCACCTAGACCGGGATGCACAGAAAAGAACCCGTCAAGATCATGGGCGCCCTCGTCCGGGCCCATCCGCAAGCTGGATCGCGCGGCAGCCAGCCCCGGCTGTGCATAGGGTTGCACGACATCGACACCGTCCATCGCACCGCGCAGGATAATCACGACCAGCCGGGTGTCCCATGGTGCCGCGGCAAAGCTGATCGGCGTCATCAATGGGCTGGCTGCTGCCGAGCACCCCAAAATCGCGGATCGCCCCAAAAAACCGCGTCGTGTCAGTCTTTGTGTCATGATCCGCTCTCCTACCTGTACTGGAAGGCCGGCGAGGCCAGCACCAGCCCGATCGCTTCAGGTTTGCTTTCCGCAGCCCGCGCGGCGAAGCGCACGGCATCGTCCGCAAATGGCCCCAAGGCATCGAGGACAAAAACGCGCGGGTCTGGCAAATCGGGCCGCAGGCGCTGCGGGATTTGCATCGCCCACTCGATACGCGCCGCCAGGCTTTGCGGAGCAATCCACACACTGTCCTCTTCACTCAGCCCGTCCGGGCCTGTCGGCTTTTGCCAAACATGTCCCATCGCCACCATTGGCGTTAAAAAGTTCTGACGAATACCACGTTCGTTCAAAGCCTGAATAGATTTGGGCGCCACGTCGAGCGCGCGACAGGCCGAAGTCACAAAATCAAACGGCAATTTGGCGTTCTTGTAAGGCAACTGCCACGCAGTAGGATGCGACAGCAAAGCCTTGTATACGTCCAACAGATGTCCGCCAGTGTCGTTATAGCGCTTGGCTACCGTGTCGATCAGATCTTGGGGTGGCGCGTCCGAGACAAAATGCACGGCCAGTTTCCGTGCGAGATGCCGGGCTGTTGCCGGGTGCCGAGCCAAGCTACGCAACCCGTCGTGGACCGCCTCGAGTGTTGGAGTTTCTCCGCCAAATGACACACCCAAAACAGTCTCGGCACCGGGCTCGGCCCGCTTTTCTTGAAAAAACATACCTTGCTGCGGGGTATAATACAGGCCAGTCAGCAGTTTCGCGAGTTCTCTGACGTCTGTTTGTGTATAGGGGCCATCCACCCCAAGCGTATGAAGCTCAAGAATCTCGCGGGCCAGGTTTTCGTTTAGGCCGCGGCGTCCGTTTGACGCCAAACCGCGTTCGCTGTTAGGGCCAACAGATTGCATTTGATCCAGATAGTGCAGCATGAGCGGATTGGTGACGGCCGCGATCAGCAATTCTTCGAAGTGCCCTGTCAAGTGGGGGCGAATTGCGGTTTCAGCGTAGGGCGAAGTTGCCCGCCGCATAAGCCCGCCTTTGCCCGTCGCGGTAAAGTGATCTTCCCAAAAGAATGCCAAGCGTTCCCGGAACGCGACATGCGCATCGACCCGGCGTACAATTGTTTGGCCCATCCACGCGGTCATTGCGGCACGGGCTTCTGCTCTCAGGACTTTTTGGGTCTTTTTTGATTTTTGCCGAGCGTCCGGGTCCCCGCTTTTCTGAATGTCAGACACGATTTGCCGGCTTTCGACAATTCTCTCGCTGAACCGACCGAAAGTATCGATCGGGTACATTTGGGCCATTTCATCCGGGCCAGCCAAACCATCTATCATGGCTTCTACCGAGCGTGGAGGCGCACGCCTTGGCGACAAGCCGCACCCAAATCGTATTTCAGCCAATTCAGGAGAAAAGCTCACGCGGGCCTCCCATGTCAACGTAGCACTGCCAATACCGTATCATGGTTTGTGGTTGCTGACACGCAACGCACGCCTGTTTCCGTCGTTCGCTCGGGCAATTTTTCGCGTTCGGAGGATTTCCGCGCAGCGATCAGTCTTGCGGCAAGACCCGCAGGCCAAGTTCCATCAGCTGGTCGGCTTCCGGTGCCGAGGGCGCCGCCATCATCAGGTCTTCGGCGCGCTGGTTCATCGGGAACATGATCACTTCGCGGATGTTCGCCGTATCGGCCAACAGCATCACGATCCGGTCGATCCCTGCGGCGCAACCGCCATGCGGCGGCGCCCCGTATTGAAACGCGTTGAAGAGACCGCCAAACCGCTTTTTGACTTCCTCCTCGCCGTACCCTGCCAACTCAAAGGCTTTCAACATGATCTCGGGTTTGTGGTTCCGGATTGCGCCAGACACCAGCTCATAGCCGTTGCAGGCAAGGTCGTATTGAAACCCTTTGACCTGCAGCGGATCTCCGTTCAGCGCATCCATTCCGCCTTGCGGCATCGAGAACGGGTTGTGCTCAAAATCGATCACACCGGTTTCTTCATCCTGCTCGTAGATCGGGAAATCCACGATCCAAGCAAACGCAAACCGGTCTGTCTCTGTCACACCTAACTCGTCGCCAATGACAACGCGCGCCTTGCCTGCAACTTTTTCAAAACTGGCCGGTTTTCCGCCGAGGAAAAACGCCGCGTCGCCCACGCCCAAACCAAGCTGTTGACGGATCGCCTCTGTCCGTTCGGGACCAATGTTCTTGGCAAGAGGTCCGGCGGCTTCCATGCCGTCCCCCTGATCACGCCAGAATATGTAGCCCATGCCTGGCAAGCCTTCTTTTTGGGCAAAGGCATTCATGCGGTCACAGAATTTGCGTGATCCGCCGCCCGGCGCCGGAATTGCGCGGATCTGGGTACCGTCCTGTTCCAAGATCTTGGCAAAGATGGCAAAGCCCGATCCAGCAAAATGCTCACTGACGATCTGCATCTTGATCGGGTTGCGCAGGTCTGGCTTGTCGGTGCCGTACCACAGCGCGGCGTCGCGGTATGAAATCTGCGGCCAGTCCTGATCCACTTTGCGGCCGCGACCAAACTCTTCGAAAATGCCGGCCAAAACGGGTTCGATTGTATCGAACACATCCTGCTGTTCGACGAAACTCATTTCCATGTCGAGCTGATAGAAATCTGTCGGCGACCGGTCTGCGCGCGGATCCTCGTCGCGAAAGCACGGCGCAATCTGGAAATACTTGTCAAAGCCGCTTACCATGATCAGCTGTTTGAATTGCTGCGGCGCTTGCGGCAGCGCGTAGAATTTGCCGGGATGCAGGCGCGACGGCACAAGAAAATCACGCGCACCTTCAGGAGAAGACGCGGTGATAATCGGCGTCTGGTACTCGCGAAACCCCTGATCCCACATGCGTTTTCGGATGCTGGCGACAACATCTGACCGCAGGGTCATGTTGTGTTGCATCGCTTCGCGGCGCAGGTCTAGGTAGCGGTAGCGCAGACGCGTTTCTTCCGGGTACTCTTGATCGCCGAAAACGATCAGCGGCAATTCATCGGCCTTGCCCAAGACTTCTAAGTCTCGCACGTAAACCTCGACCTCGCCGGTCGGCAGCTTCGGGTTCACCAAGTCAGGGTCGCGCGCTTTGACCGTACCATCGACCCGAATGCACCATTCGCTGCGCACTGCTTCCATTGCGGCAAAAGCCGCGCTGTCCCCGTCACACAAGACCTGCGTGATCCCATAGTGATCGCGCAAATCTATGAACAGAACGCCGCCATGGTCCCGCACGCGGTGCACCCAGCCGGAAAGCCGAACAGTGTCGCCCACATTGGCGGCAGTCAGGGCGGCGCAAGTATGGCTGCGATAGGCGTGCATCGGCGGGTCCTCAGGCTGTCAACAGTCGCGCCGATACATCCCGCGCGCCCCCGAAAGTCAAGAGCAGCCTGATTGTGAAAAAAGCATTCACACAAGGTTTTGGATTATCATAAGGTTACGGTATGCTAGTGCCCGATTTTGCGTATGCGCCTTTGAGACCCGGGGGTAACGCCGATGTGGAAAACGCTTGTAGACCGCCTTTTGCAGACCGTGATTCAACACGGCGACCTAACTGTGACCTATCCCGATGGTACGAAAACCAAGTATGGGGATGGCACAGGTGCTGCCAGAGCCTTTGCGATTAAGGACGACGCCACCTTGCGCGCCTTGTGCCTGACCCCGGAACTGGGGCTGGGCGAAGCGTACATGGATGCCCGGGTTATCGTTGAAAACGACGACCTTGATGGGCTTATGGCGCTTTTGGTGGACAATCGCAGAACAAACGCCATGCCATTCTGGAACCGCATTTCGGACATGTATCACTATGTGACCCGAGACATTCATTTGCGGAACACAACGGTCTCGGCGCGCCAGAACGTGTCACATCACTACGACATTTCAGACAAACTATACGCGCTGTTTCTAGACGCAGACATGCAATACTCCTGCGCGTACTTCACCGAACCGGACATGAGCCTGGAAGACGCACAGGTCGCGAAGAAAAGGCATATCGCGAGGAAATTGCAGATCGAACCGGGCATGACAGTTCTGGATATCGGCTGCGGTTGGGGCGGTATGGCGCTCACTCTGGCCCGTGATTTTGGCGCGTGCGTCACCGGTGTGACGCTGTCGAAGAACCAATTGGCCACGGCGCAGCGCAGGGCCGAGGAGGCCGGCTTGAGCGACAGGATCGAGTTCAAGCTGCTGGACTACCGCAAGGTCGACGGACCATTTGACCGGGTTGTGTCGGTCGGCATGCTGGAGCATGTCGGCGTACCGCACTATGCCGAGTACTTTTCAAAGGTGGCCGACGTCATGGGATCCGATGGCGTCGCTCTGATTCACACGATCGGGCGCAGCGCGCCGCCGACGCGGCAATCGGCGTGGATCAACAAGTATATTTTTCCGGGCGGCTATGTTCCATCGCTGTCCGAACTGGCCCGTCCGATCGAGGATGCCCAACTCTGGCAACTCGACTTAGAGGTGTGGCGACTGCACTACGCTTACACGTTGCGGCACTGGCGCGATCGTTTCGAGGCCAACCTGGAAACGGTCCGCAAGGATTATGACGAACGGTTTGTCCGGATGTGGCGATACTATCTGACGGTGTGCATCATGGCGTTTGAAGTACAACCACAGGCGGTCTTTCAATTCCAGTTGGGCCACAAACGAGATGTCGTGCCGATCACGCGCGATTATCTGTATGGATCGCAATCAGCGCAGAGCCGCGCCGCGGAATGAAACCGACCACAAACGCTGGATGGCGGTGCTTGGAAACGGTTCAAGCCGGCAATACGCGCGACGCCCCCTTGCACCTTTGTACCGCGTGCCTATAACGCACGACAATTTGGGCGCCGCTCGTGCCCGGAATCATCGGCAAGAGGGGCGCCATGCCAAAGAGAACTGATATTCAGTCGATCATGATCATTGGCGCCGGCCCGATCGTCATCGGACAAGCCTGCGAATTTGACTATTCCGGTGCGCAAGCTTGCAAAGCGCTCCGGGAAGAAGGCTATCGTGTCATTCTGGTGAATTCGAACCCAGCAACAATCATGACCGATCCCGGCCTGGCGGACGCTACTTACATCGAACCGATCACACCCGAAGTGGTGGCCAAAATCATCGAAAAAGAACAACCCGACGCCTTGCTCCCGACCATGGGCGGGCAAACCGGGCTGAACACGTCGCTGGCCTTGGAAGAGATGGGGGTCCTAGAAAAGTTTGGCGTTGAAATGATCGGAGCAAAGCGTGACGCCATCGAAATGGCCGAAGACCGCAAATTGTTCCGCGAAGCGATGGATCGAATCGGGCTTGAAAACCCCAAGGCAACCATCGTGACGGCCCCCAAATCCGAAGATGGCAAGGCCGATTTGGCCGAAGGTGTTCGCATTGCGCTGGACGCGCTGGAAGATATTGGCCTTCCGGCCATCATCCGGCCTGCCTTTACCCTTGGTGGAACTGGCGGCGGTGTCGCTTACAACCGCGAGGATTATGAATACTTCTGCCGCTCAGGCATGGACGCGTCGCCGGTCAACCAAATTCTGGTAGATGAAAGCCTGCTGGGTTGGAAAGAGTATGAGATGGAGGTGGTGCGCGACACCGCCGACAACGCCATCATCGTCTGTTCCATTGAGAACGTGGACCCGATGGGCGTGCATACGGGCGACTCGATCACTGTGGCCCCCGCGCTGACGCTTACCGACAAAGAATACCAGATCATGCGCAACGGCTCGATCGCGGTGTTGCGCGAAATCGGGGTCGAAACCGGTGGGTCGAACGTCCAATGGGCGATCAACCCCGAAGACGGGCGCATGGTCGTGATCGAGATGAACCCGCGCGTGTCGCGCTCCTCGGCGCTGGCGTCCAAAGCGACCGGCTTCCCCATCGCCAAGATCGCCGCAAAACTCGCCGTCGGTTACACGCTCGATGAGCTGGACAATGACATCACAAAGGTAACCCCAGCGAGCTTCGAGCCGACGATCGACTACGTGGTCACAAAGATCCCGCGCTTTGCGTTCGAGAAGTTTCCCGGGGCAGAACCCTTGTTGACAACAGCAATGAAGTCGGTGGGCGAGGCGATGGCAATTGGCCGTACCATCCACGAAAGCCTGCAAAAGGCGCTGGCGTCCATGGAAACCGGTCTGACGGGTTTTGACGAGGTTGATATTCCCGGTGCACCGGATCGGGTTGCGGTGATCAAGGCAATTAGTCAGCAAACACCAGATCGTATGCGCACTATTGCGCAGGCCATGCGGCACGGTCTTTCGGATGACGAGATCTTTGTCGCCACCAAGTTCGACCCCTGGTTTCTGGCCCGGATCCGCGAGATCGTAGAGGCCGAAGAGGTCGTGCGCCAAAACGGATTGCCGGTGACCGAGGATGGTTTGCGCCGGCTGAAGATGATGGGGTTTTCAGATGCCCGGCTGGCAACTCTGACGGGCCGCGACGAAGACAACGTGCGCCGGGCGCGCCACAACCTTGGCGTTCGCGCGGTCTTTAAACGGATCGACACCTGCGCGGCGGAGTTCGAGGCGCAAACGCCTTACATGTATTCCACCTATGAAGCCCCGATGATGGGCGAGGTGGAATGCGAAGCCCGACCTACAGACCGCAAAAAGGTCGTCATTCTGGGCGGTGGTCCCAACCGGATCGGTCAGGGGATCGAGTTCGATTATTGCTGCTGTCATGCCTGCTTTGCGCTGACGGATGCGGGCTATGAGACGATCATGGTGAACTGCAATCCAGAAACCGTTTCGACCGATTACGACACCTCGGACCGGCTGTACTTCGAACCGCTGACTTTTGAACACGTCATGGAAATCCTGACAAAAGAGCAGGACAATGGCACCTTGCACGGTGTGATCGTTCAGTTTGGCGGCCAAACGCCGCTGAAGCTGGCCAATGCCCTGCATGATGCGGGTATCCCGATCCTTGGCACCACGCCCGATGCGATCGACCTTGCTGAAGATCGTGAGCGATTCCAGAAGTTGGTGCAGGACCTGGGCTTGAAACAACCGCATAATGGGATCGCGTCAACTGATGGCGAGGCCCTGACGATCGCACAAGATATCGGGTTTCCACTGGTGATCCGGCCATCCTATGTGCTGGGCGGCCGTGCCATGGAAATCGTACGGGATCAGGCACAGCTGGAACGCTACATTTCCGAAGCAGTGGTTGTGTCCGGCGACAGCCCCGTGCTGCTCGACAGCTATCTTGATGGTGCCGTGGAGCTGGACGTAGACGCCTTGTGCGATGGCACGGATGTACATGTCGCTGGCATCATGCAACACATCGAAGAAGCTGGTGTACATTCGGGAGACAGCGCCTGTTCCCTGCCGCCCTATTCGCTGCCCGCAAATGTCATCGCCGAAATCAAAGACCAGACCTACAAGTTGGCCATGGCGTTGAATGTCGTGGGGCTGATGAACGTTCAATTCGCGGTCAAGGAAGGCGATATCTATCTGATCGAAGTCAACCCACGAGCGTCGCGCACGGTGCCATTCGTGGCCAAGGCCACCGACAGTGCGATTGCATCGATTGCCGCGCGGGTCATGGCTGGTGAAGCGCTCTCGGCATTCCCGGTGCGCGCGCAATATGACGTGGCCGACTATGACGCTGAAATTCCGATGGGTGACATGATGTCATTGGCCGATCCGGACATGCCATGGTTTTCCGTGAAAGAGGCGGTTTTGCCGTTTGCCCGTTTCCCGGGAGTCGATACGATCCTAGGTCCGGAAATGCGGTCAACGGGCGAGGTCATGGGCTGGGATCGGGATTTCCCGCGTGCCTTTTTGAAAGCGCAATTGGGGGCAGGCATGGTGTTGCCAAAATCGGGATGCGCTTTCATCTCGATCAAGGACGCAGACAAAACGGACCTGATGCTAGAGGCCGCGCAGGTTCTGGTTGCGCAAGGTTTCAAGTTGGTCGCCACGCGCGGTACGCAAAGCTGGCTGTCCGATCACAGCGTACCGTGTGATATCGTCAACAAGGTCTATGAAGGCCGTCCGGATGTCACCGATCTTATGAAAGACGGCGAAGTGCAATTGGTGATGAATTCCACTGAAGGCGCGCAAGCCGTTGAAGATTCAAAATCGATTCGGTCCATCGCGCTGTACGACAAGATTCCCTACTTCACGACGGCTGCCGCCTCGCATGCTGCGGCGCTGGCCATACGCGCGCAGGCGGGCGGTGACCTTGCGGTGAAAAGCCTGCAGGGCACAGCCGAACCGGCATAGTCCGATTTACAACAGACCGTCGGATAGTTCGATGACCGATTGGCATCGTGTCGACGGTCTGACACCTTGTTCAAAAAACACAGAGGTGCATCAAATGATCCGAGCAGCCATCGCCCTTGCCGCATGTCTTGTCTTAGCCGCCTGCGGAGGCATCCCGCTTGTGCCGCTGATCTAAGGCGAAACAGCCTGAAAGCGGCCTTGCCCCGCTTTTTCCTTGGCGCTAATTTCGCTCAAACCGCGCAAGGAATAAGCACGTGAACCATACGCCAGCCATCACAGGCACCGGGGTGTTCACCCCCGAATTGACAATCACTAATGCAGAGCTGGTGGACGCGTTCAACGCCTACGCAGATCAGTACAATGCCGAGCACGCAAGCGAAATTGCAGCGGGCAATTTGCCCGCCAAGGAACACTCGTCGGAAGCATTCATTGTAAAAGCTTCGGGGATTGAACAAAGGCATGTGCTGAACAAAAGCGGTATTCTGGATCCCGATGTGATGCACCCGTTGCTCCGCCAGCGGGCGGATGAAGAGCCGGGCGTTATGGCGGAAATGGCCGTGGACGCCGCGCAAAAGGCGCTGGCCCAGGCCGGCAAGACAGCGGCAGACATCGATGCGGTGATCTGTGCGGCTTCGAACCACGAGCGGGCCTATCCAGCCATTGCGATCGAAATCCAGGAACTTTTGGACATCAACGGGTTTGCCTTCGACATGAACGTCGCGTGCAGTTCGGCCACATTCGGCATTCAGGCGGCGGCCGATATGGTGCGCGCGGGGTCGATCCGGTCAGCCTTGGTGGTGAGCCCTGAAATTTGCTCAGCCCACCTGGAGTGGCGAGATCGCGATTGCCACTTCATCTTTGGGGATGTGGCCACCGCCGTTGTGATCGAACGCATGGAAGATGCCACCGGTCCTTACTTTGAAATTCGGTCGACCCGCTGCGCCACCTCGTTTTCAAACAACATTCGCAACAACAACGGTTTCTTGCGACGGTCACGCCCGGATGGTGTGAAAGATCGGCGCGATATGCAGTTCATGCAAAACGGCCGCAAAGTGTTCAAAGAAGTTTTGCCGATGGTCAGCGACCACATTGCCGCACACATGCAAGACGAAGGCGTAGTAAATTCGGATCTGAAACGCGTTTGGTTGCATCAGGCCAACAAAACAATGAATGATTTTATCGGCAAAAAGGCACTCGGCCGCGTTCCCGCAGAAGGTGAACAGCCCAATATCCTTCAAGACTATGCCAATACGTCTTCGGCCGGATCCATTGTCGCGTTTTCGAAGTACTCAAGCGATTTCGAAGTCGGTGACGTCGGCATGATTTGCTCGTTTGGCGCCGGATACTCCGTAGGATCGGTTCTGGTTGAACGCAAAGGATAGACCGCGCCGCCACACGGCGGCGCGCGATGGGGACACATCGCTGTCAGGTCGTTTCTTCTTCCAGGTGCAATTTCATGTCGATCAGCACTTGTTGAAGCATGACGGTTTCACGCAGCAGACGTTTTGCCTCGTTGGCTGTGATGACGTTGTCCGCGATGGCCTGCTGATATTCGCCCATCAGCGTCGCAAACCGTTGGCTCAATGCAACAACATCCGCGTTCACACCACCAGGACGTTCCGCAGGCTGGCCCTGAGTTCCATGCGACAGTGTAATGTTGCGCAACTCGGCCAGCGCGCTTGTGACATGGGGATACGAGGCAGCGCTTTCTAATCTGGCCACGGCATCGACCGGTATGAAACGTTCGGAATGCTCTTCGTTATCCGAGTAATAACGCCCCAGCGTTGCTTTTGATTTCCCCGTGAGGTGGCAGGCCGCCTCAATGCCGACGTCTTTGACCAGCGCCTCGGTGTGTTTTTTCAAGTAGCTGCCAATGCCAGCCATGGAGTGTTTCCCGCTTTTTCATTTTTTCTTTCTGGCTCCCAACCCCGATCTGGGAACCGCTCGTTATTTTTCCCCATGCGTTTTACTTAGTGGATTTGTCATATGTTGACCATCCTCTCGGTTTTCCGGGCCCGAAGGTGTGTTTTGAATGCCGAGGCCCCGACAGGATACGGAGCGGCGAACGGCGCGGCGGACCCGCCCCATTCGGGCGCCACGCTTTCCCGAGCCGGTGCACGAAGCGGGGCCGCTTCATCCCCACAATGGGTCCAACCCATTGGAAGATCCCGCTTCGTGCACAGCTTTTTGGGATCGCCGGCACAGCGCTTGCGGTCGACAAACGCAGTGGCTAGACCCCAGCTATGGCCAAGCTGTTTTTCAACTACTCCACAATGAATGCCGGCAAGTCTACAGTCCTATTGCAGGCGTCGCACAACTATCGCGAACAAGGGATGGACCCGTACTTGCTGACAGCCGAGGTGGACGGCCGCGCAGGAACCGGGCGCATTGCATCGCGCATCGGCATTGGGGCGGATGCCGATACGTTTCGGCCGGGCCAGGACGTGCTGAAACTGATCCGCGACCGGCTGATTAAGGGTCCTGTTGCCTGCGTGTTTGTCGATGAGGCACAGTTTCTAGAAGCTGAACAGGTTTGGCAGCTGGCCCGGGCCGTCGATGACCTGAAAGTACCGGTTCTGTGCTACGGGCTTCGGGTGGACTTTCGCGGCGATTTGTTCCCCGGTTCTGCCGTGCTGCTGGCTCTTGCCGATGAAATCCGCGAAGTGCGTACGATCTGTCACTGCGGGCGCAAAGCCACCATGGTCGTGCGGAAGGACGAAAATGGCAACGTGCTGACCGACGGCGCCCAAGTGCAGATCGGCGGCAACGAGACCTATGTTTCACTTTGCAGACGTCACTGGCGGGAGGCCGTGAATGACCCCAAGGCCGAGCCGATCTGATCAGACCACGTTGGGCGGTGTGTCGCCCCGGACGAATGCATCAACATTGTCGAGCACCATGTTGCCCATGTCGGTGCGCACATTCAGCGCAGCCGTGCCAAGATGCGGCAGCAGCGTCACGTTCTCCATTGCGATCAAGTCGCCGGGCACACTGGGCTCAAATTCGTAAACGTCCAAGCCCGCCCCTGCAATTTGCTTATCTTGCAAGGCGGAAATCAGGTGAGCTTCATTTATCACATCCCCTCGGGAGATGTTCACAAGCAGCGCATGTGGCTGCATGGCCCGCAAAACAGGCGCATCGATCAAGTGGTGCGTGGCCGCACCGCCCGGCACGCTGACCACCAAAACGTCCACATTTGCGGCAAGCGCTTCCAGGCTGTCCGTGGGGCTGGCTGGGAAATCCAGAACCTTGGGGCTTCTACTGTGGTAATGAACCGACATTCCGAATCCAAAATGGCAACGACGGGCAATGGCTTGACCGATGCGGCCCATGCCAACAATGCCTACAGTGCGCCCCGTGATATGCAGACCGAGCAGTTGCGTGGGATGCCAACCGGGCCACGCGCCTTTCCGGACCATGCGTTCGCCCTCGCCCGCACGGCGCGCCGTCATCAGGATCAGGGTCAATGCGATGTCGGCGGTGGCATCCGTCACGGCGCCCGGCGTATTGGTCACAGTGACACCAGCCGCGCGGGCCGCATCTACATCGATATGGTTGTAGCCAACACCAAAATTGGCCAACAGCTTGCATCGCGGCTTGGGATGCTCGGCAAAGAGCGCCGCAGAAAACGCGTCCCCCAATGTCGGCATCACCATGTCGAAATCGGTCAGAGCGCCGCTCAATTCATCGGGGGATAGCGGCGTATTGGCCGTGCGCACAACCGTGTCATGCGATGCCAAAGCCCGATCCATGACCGCTTGCGGCAAAGGCCGCGCCAGTAACAAACGCATCAGTGCATCCTTCCGCCATTGGGCACTGGCAGATCAGGTTGAGCAAGGACGATCGCCCCGCTTTCATCCGGAAATCCAAGTACCAGGACCTCTGACCGCATCGGGCCAATCTGGCGCGGTGGGAAGTTTACAACCGCCATCACCTGACGGCCCACCAATTGATCGGGCGTGTAGTGTACGGTGATCTGTGCCGACGACTTTTTTTCGCCAAGCTCGGGACCAAAATCGATCCAAAGCTTGATGGCCGGTTTGCGGGCTTCGGGAAAGGGTTCGGCGCGGATGATCGTGCCCACGCGCACGTCAACTTTCAGGAAATCTTCAAAATCAATTTCATCCATTGGACAGCTCTTTGGATCTGTCTGTTGCCGCTGCAACAGCGCGCACCATTAGTGGCGGTAACCCTGTTTCCCGGTCCATAAGAACCTCGAGCGCGGCCTGCGTTGTGCCATTGGGGCTGGTGACATTGATCCGCAATTGTTCTGGCGTGTCGTCCGACGCTTCGGCCAGCACCCCTGCACCGGCTACTGTGGCCTTGGCCAAGCTCATCGCCAAATCCGGGTCCAACCCTTGTTCGACCCCTGCCTCGGCAAGCGTTTCGATCAGATGGAACACATAGGCTGGACCAGAACCGCTGACGCCGGTCACCGCGTCCATCTGGCCTTCGTCTTGCAGTCGCACGGTTGCACCGACGGCTTGCAACAGGCCTTCTGCAAGATTCACATGGGTTTCCGTGGCATGATCGTTTCCGATCAAGGCGGTGATACCCTTGCCCACCGCTGCAGGCGTGTTCGGCATGGCCCGCACGACCGGCGTGATCGCCCCAAGCATTTCCTCAAAAGCTGAAATTGGCGTGCCAGCGGCAACAGAGACAAACAACGTGTCAGCATTGCCTAGACGTTTCAATTGGGGCAGCGCTTCTGCCATCATTTGAGGTTTCACAGCGACGATCACGATCGCGGGGCTGTCCGGCAAGTCCGTGTTGATATGCACGCCGGTTGAACGAAGCCACTCGGACGGAAACGGATCCAGTATCGTGACGGACGATGCACTAAGCCCGCTGTCGAGCCACCCCGAAAGCATCGCCGACCCCATTTTGCCACATCCCAGAAGCACCAGGCCGCGGCGGTCAATATCCTGTCGTGTCAAACGCGCCCCTCCCCCGTATCGGTTCGGGGCGCAGTGTTACGCGCGGCCGTAAGCCTCTGCAATCGCAACCTGCATGGCGTCCTCGGCCGTGCGATTTCCCCACACCAGCAACTGGATCGCGGGATAGTAGCGTTCGGCACTCAGGACGGCCGCGTTGATCATCGTGTTTATTTGCTCGGGCGAGGCCATACCGCCGCCACTCAGAACCAAACCGTAGCGATACACCATCAACTTCTGCTCAGCCCAATATGTAAACGCACCGGCCCAGCATTGATCGTTCATATGGTTCAGCAGCTCGTAGAGTTCCGGAAGTTTTTCCTCGGGCGGCTCCATTTCAAAGGTGCAGACCATGCGCAGTGTTTCATCAAAACCAGACCATGCGAGTGTGATGGAATATGTCCGCCACTGGCCTTCGATCGCCATCGCGATCTGGTCATCGCCGATGCGGTCAAAGTCCCACTCGTGGTGCTCCGCCATATGCTCGACGATGTCGATTGGGTGAATGTCGTCTTCGAGAAACTGCTCGGAAAGGGCCATAACGCCACCTCTCTGATCTCTAGCGCAAGAGACGTGGCAGCGCCCCACCGCTAGCTGACTGCTCAATAGACCGGGGCGATCCCCCGTGCCTCTACTAAATATGGTGCTGTGTCAGTGTCAGTCTGGCAAGCCTTTTGTTGGGGGTAACCGCAATAAGTTGTGGACGAAGCTGATTTTCAGCCATAATGTCGCCAGGGCGTTACATGGCGTTGGCGCCGGGCGCAGTGCGCGCCCGGCGACTGAGTCAAGCGGCAAGCGGTGTGTCGCCGCGCTTCCACAGCAATGGCTGAAAGACCTTGTCTACTGGCGTTTGCGCCATGTGGTTGATGTAGTTGGACATTGTTTTTTGAGCGAGGCCCAGCACGACGTCCAGCACCGCACGATGGCCATAACCGGCATCAAAGAACGCCTGCATTTGTGCATCGGTCAAGTTGCCGCGCTGACGTACCATTTGCACTGTAAAGGTACGTAGTGCTTCCAATTTTGCTGATGGCAGTGGGGTTTCGTTGCGCAACGCTTCCGTGATCTCGTCCGAGACCTTCATCATCTTCGCGATGCCTGTATGGGCCGGAACGCAGTAGTGGCATTCGTGTTCGACGTTGATCGCTTGCCATACCACGGTGAGTTCGTCGGCATCAAAGTCTGTTTCCGTGAAAAGCTTATGCAGCACTTGGTAGCCTTCATAGGCATGTGGGCTTTCTGCCAAAACCTTGTGCAACCCCGGCAAGCGTCCGAACGCCTTTTGTGAATTTTCCAGAAGCGGCTTCGAGCCCTCGGGGGCAGTTTCAAGATCATGAGATGGGAAGGATGACATCGGATTTCCTCTTTCGATGGGGTGACAAGGCTGTATTTACCCTTTATTGAGTGATCACTCAAGTATATAATTGAGCAATCGTTCAAGAAAAGGTGAGCAGATGCCACGAAAGCCGGAGTATGACCGAGACGACTTGATTGACCGCGCGCGAAATCTGTTCTGGAAGCGTGGCTGGGCTGGCACATCCCTCAAAGACCTTGAGGCGGAACTGAAACTAAAGCCCGGAAGTTTTTACGCGGCCTTCGGCTCTAAGGATGCGCTGTTCGAATTGTCACTGGACCGATATGCGCGTGATGGCGCCGAACGCCTGCTGGGCCTGGCAGAAGAGCTGGGACCTTTGAGCGCGCTACAAAGTTTCCCGCATCTGATCGTCGAAAACGATGCTGCACCAGCCAAGGCCTGTATGCTGGCGAAAACCGTTCTGGAGTTGCGCGCGCGCGACCACGCGCTTGCCGACCGCGCCAATCAGCATCTGCAAACTATGGAAACGCAGTTTGCCGATCTATTTCGACGTGCTCAGGCTGAAGGAGATGTGCACGCAGACCACGACCCGACCGCGCTGGCGCGGCGATACCAATCAGACCTGTTGGGTTTACGCGTGTCGGCCGAGCGTGCCGGAGTGGATGCCCACGCGATCGCCAGGGACATGGCCGACGGCTTGCAGCGACTGGCCCAGCCGCCGTCCTAGCTGCTCGCCTGCACCTGAGACGTCAGGTATGTTTCGTCTGTGTATGTGATCCCAAGCGACAAGAAACAACTCTGACGCACATGTCGCCGCAGTGTGGCATCAAGGCTTTTGAGCAGGCGCTGCGTGAACGCCGCGTCACGATGAGCTTTGGTAAGCATCGAGACATTGAGCAGGCAATGCGTATGATGGAACTGACCTGCCGGATACGCACGCCCCTTGCACGCACCTGATCCGTCATCATGCTCGAGTATGGTCGCCTCGATGTCGGCCAGCAGTGCGACTGGATCAAAGTCGAGATCAGAGGAGTACTTAAGTTCAGCGTGCGGCACGATGACGTCCGATCAATCGCTGGCCTTGGTTTCCAAGGCGGCAATCCGGGCTTCAAGTGCCGCGTTTTCTTCACGAGCCTTCTGCGCCATGGCGCGCACGGCATCGAATTCCTCGCGCGTGACCAGATCACGATCCGCCAGCCAACGATCCAGCATGGATTTCATGGCGGTTTCCGCTTCTTCGCGGGCGCCTTGCGCGACGCCCATCGCGTTGGTCATCAGCTGCGAGATGTCGTCCATGAGCTTGTTGCGGGTCTGCATGTGTCACTCCGTTGTCAACTGGTTGTGTATATGGGCAAGTCGGGGCGCGCAGGCAAGGTTGACACTGCCCAAAGTCCGGAGGCATTCAGACGCACATGCAAGCCGCGTTACCATTCCCCGACGTTTCACCAGAACTTTTTTCTATATCGCTCTTTGGCATTGAATTCGCGCTACGCTGGTATGCGTTGGCCTATATCACAGGCATCCTCATCGCTTGGCGCCTTGGCGTTGCTGCTGTGACGCGCGCGCAGTTGTGGCCGGGCAACACGGCCCCGATGGCACCGCGGCAGATCGAGGATCTGCTGACATGGATTATCGTGGGCGTAATCGTTGGGGGGCGGCTGGGTTTCGTTCTGTTTTATCAACCTGGCTACTATCTTCAGAACCCCGGCCAGATCTTACAGGTTTGGAACGGCGGCATGGCCTTTCACGGCGGGTTGCTGGGGGTCATTGTCGCATCTTGGCTGTACACGCGGCAGCACGGCATACCCCAATTGCCGGCGGCCGATCTGATCGCCCATACCATCCCGCCCGGGCTGTTGCTGGGCCGCGTTGCAAATTTCATCAATGCCGAACTGTGGGGGCGCCCCACTGACTTGCCTTGGGGGGTCGCCTTTCCCGGAGAGCTGGCGCAGTTTTGCCCCGGCATTATTGGGATCTGTGCCCGCCATCCTTCGCAGCTTTACGAAGCGGCGCTTGAAGGGCTCGTACTGGGTGCGCTTCTGTTGTGGATGGTCTATCGCCGCAACGCCCTGAAACGACCCGGGCTGATCTGCGGTACATTCTTTGCCGGATACGGGATCGGGCGCTTCCTCGTCGAGTTTGTCCGACAGCCCGATCCACAGTTCATCAGCGCCGGCAATCCGCTTGGGCTTGCCCTGCATATCGATGGCTTCGGGGTCACGATGGGACAGATTCTGTCACTCCCGATGATTGCCGTCGGACTTTGGCTGGTGGTGCGAGCGCAGCGTCGGGCGTTTGCATGAGCCTGACCCGTTTCCTGGCATCACGGATCGCCGCAGAAGGTCCTATGAGCATCGCGGCCTACATGCAGGAATGTTTGTGGCACCCAGACTTCGGGTACTACGCCACGAAGGACCCCCTGGGATCGGACGGGGATTTTGTCACCGCGCCCGAAGTCAGCCAGATGTTTGGGGAACTCGTTGGGCTGTGTCTTGCGCAGGTCTGGAT
>CAWUIW010000015.1:0-23772 GCA_963922515.1 uncultured Rhodobacterales bacterium
TCGGTCGGCACGTCGAGCATCATGATCTTTGGGCCGCCACACAAGCATCTGGCCAACGCCAGCAACTGTTGCTCGCCACCGGAAAGCAACCCGCCGGTCCGGTTCAGAAGCCCCTTGAGCCGCGGGAAAAGTTCCAGAATTTCGTCGGTTGCATGTGTGGATCCGTTGGCAAGCTCTGCTGTGCCCATGACAAGGTTTTCCCACACAGTCAGTCCCGGAAAAATCTGGCGGCCTTGTGGTACCAAGCCCAGACCCGCCCGCGCTCTTTTGAAGGCTGGCTGGCCCGTGACGTCACGGCCTGCCAGTTGGATCTGGCCGGACGTCGCGGGCAAGTGACCTTGCAAAGCATGGAGCAGTGTGGATTTGCCCATCCCGTTGTTCCCCCAAATGCCCAGGCATTCGCCTTCGAAAAGTTCCAGATCGATACCATGCAGAACAGGTATGCGACCGTAGCCGGCATGAAGATCTGAAGCCTGCAGGATCATAGCGTTACACCTGCTGGCTGGGTGCCCAGATACACATCTTTGACGCGCTGGTCCGACAGCACCGCGTCGATGTTGCCTTCCATAAGTATCTCGCCTTGATTGAACACTGTCACCGTCTTGGCGATGGTCTTGATAAAGTCCATGTCGTGCTCGACAACGATGATCGCGCAGGATTTGTTCAGCTCCTGTATCAGGCGGGCGGCCTCTTCGCGCTCAGCGCCAGTCATGCCCGCGGCGGGCTCATCAAGCAGGATCAGCTTGGGATCTGAGGCCGCGACCACTGCCAGTTCCACCCGCTGCCGTTGGCCGTGGGCCAGCTTGGACACCTCGGCTTCGGCCAAGTTGGACAAGCGAAGCCGCGCCAATATGTCCCCGGTCACTTTATTGGCCCCTTTCGCGGGGTGTTTGCGTCTCGCTGACAGCCAGATGTTTTCGCGCACTGTCAAAGCTTCAAACAGATTTGGGATCTGGGTCTTTATTCCAACACCCAGCTTTGCAATCTGATGCGTCTGCATGCCCTTGATAGGATGGCCATCGATTTTGACCCAACCGGATGTCGGCCGGTGTATTCCGGTCAGAAGCCTGAAGAAGGTGGTCTTTCCTGCGCCATTCGGCCCGATCAGGCAACGCAGTTCATCGGTGCCAATTGTGAAGTCGACGGCTTTCACGGCGTCGACACCTCCAAATCGCATGCCCAGATTACGGGTTTCAACTAGCGGCTCATTCATGATTTTCGCCCTTGCTCGTGGCGTTTGAGTGCCATGCGCAACACCCTTTGAGTGGAAGGGATCAATCCTGATGGCAGCAACAGAACGACACAGGTCAGAATAGCGCCAAGAACAACGTCTTTGTTGATGACATTGACGGTTGTCAGGTACGAGGTCAGCCATTGGATGGCCCAACATCCCAAGATTGGGCCCACCAAGGTACCAACGCCCCCGACAACAACCCAGATGATGACCTGAACTGATTGGCTCAACGCGAATACGGTAGGGCTGGTGTAGTTGCCCCAGTTTGCAAACAGGCACCCCGAAAGGCCTGCAATCGCCCCGCCAATTACGAACGCGGCGAGTTTGTAGCGGCGCGTGTCGTAGCCCAACAAGGCGGCCCGCGTTTCGTTCTCTTTGATGGATACAACGATGCGTCCAAAGCTGCTGGCGACGAGAAACCGCAGGCCGATATAGGTCGCGGCCAGGAAAAATACTGAAACGCCAAAAAGCTGTGTGGTGCTTAGCGTCGCCTCTGCGAAACCTGGCAGGTTAAGCCGCGGCACCGAGGGAACACCGTTGAACCCGCCCAGTTTGGCTGCGCCAATCTTGTACTTTGGGCCAGAAGTTGAATTGAATAGCTTGAAGAAGATCAGGGTCACTGACAGCGTGATTGCCCCAAGGTACACATCACTGATCCGGCCATAGAACATGAAATAGCCCAGGATTGCGGCGCATAGGGCGGGGACGATCATCGACAGCAGCAAGGGCAGCGTTGTTTCCCCGATATTGATGGCAGCTATCGCGTAGGTGTAGGCGCCCAGCCCGAAGAAAACCGCGTGGCCAAATGACAAAATACCGCCGTACCCCCAGATGAAGGCCAGGGAAAGCGCCAAGATTGACAGGATGACGTAGATCATCAACTGCAGGATTTCCCATTCGTTGAAGAACAGCGGGGCCAACAAAACTGTGGCCAGCGCGCAAAAGGACGCCAAGATGGCGGCGAGCCAAGGGCTGTGCAAAACGTGTGTCACAAGCTCCTCCGAAAAAACCGTCCGGTGATACCGTTTGGCATAAGCCGAACCAGAATGATGGCCGCCAGCAGCATTGCGACTTCACCCACCACAGGTGTACTGACAAAGCTGGTTACTTGGTTGATCGCGCCGAATGCCGCAGAGGCTGAGAATGTGCCCGTCAGAATGGAGGCGCCTCCGCCGATGACCGTTATAAAAGCCTTCGCCACGAAAGTGGCGCCGATGCCGGGGACGATGCCGGTCACTGGGGCTATGACGCCCCCAGCAAGGCCGGCGAGCGCGGCCCCCAGGCCAAAGGTCAAGGCATAGGTGCGCTGGGGGTTCACGCCTAGCGTCGCCGCCATGGTCGGGTTTTGCATGGTCGCCCGTGCCGTAAGGCCGAATTTGGTTCGCTTGAAAAGAACAACCAAAAGGACAAAGACCGCGACTGCAACAAATGAAATGAAGAATTTGTAGCTGCTGACGCTCGTTTCGCCGATGGTGACCGCGCCCAAGGGCGATGAAATCCCGGCAGTGGTGTTTCCGAACACTGTTGTCACAACACCGATAAAGAACAGGGACAGGCCCCATGTCGCCAGCATAGTGTCGACCAAACGTCCGTAAAGGTGCCGAATGATCAAGCGTTCGACCACCACACCAATCAGGCCGACGGTGAGCGGCGCTATCACAAGGATCGAGAGGAAAATGTTGACCCCGGCATTGGTCGCTGCGATCGCCGCGTAGGCGCCGAGCATCAAGAACTCCCCATGGGCCAGATTGATGACCCGCATCATCCCGAAAACGACAGCGAGTCCGATCGTGATCAAGGCCAAGGTTGCAATTCCGCTGATCACCTCCAAACCGGAGACTAGGTAAAAGTCCACATCTGTATCCTAAACTGAGCCCAGCTGCGTGTTCCGGGCGATTGTATCGGTCAAACGGCGCATTGGCCCATGACTGATGCAATGGACCGCTCGCTTCGTTGCAGTTATCACGAAGCGAGCGATGATTTCTGAGCACTTTAAATGTCGATCACGTATTGCTGATTGTCATCGGGATTGGCCGTGAGATCGCAAACCGCCTGCGTATCCAGCGACGCCTGCTGTTCCCAAACATGTGTGATCTCGAAATGCGCATCCTTGGTCACCGCCAAACGCGCATCACAGTTGACGTGATGGGTTTGCGGATCGATTGTCACCAAACCACTTGGCCCATCGAAGGCAATTCCGGATTCCAGCGCCTCGATGACGGGCATGCGATCTGTTGTTCCCGCCTGCCGCACGGCTTCTGCCCAAAGGTGCATGCCTTGATACGTTGCCGCGCCAAATTCAGTAATCACGGGATAATCGCTGCCGAACCGGTTCCGGAATCGTTCGACAAACCCTTTGTTCGCCGCGCTGTCGATGGTTTCGAAGTAACTGGCCAAAGTCACGATGCCATCGGATTCTTCTGCCGAAAGCACGATCTGTTCCTGGCCATGACTAAATGTGGAGGAGGCCATAGGGATCCGGTTGTTCATCCCGGCGGCGGCCCATTGGCGATAAAACGATACGTGCGCGCCACCTACCAGTGCAGAAAATACCATGTCCGGTGCTGCGGCTTGTATCTTTTGGATGGTTGGGCCGAACTCTGACACATCGAGCGGGAAGAATTCTGTCTCTACGACCTCTGCGCCGGCGTCCTGCGCATATTTCTTCACCCAGGACGAAACGATCTGGCCATAGTTATAGTCTGCGGCGACGATGTAGATTTTCTTGCCAAACTGATTGACGATCTCAGGAACCCCGAACGCCAAGTTCTGCGCGGGAGTTGCGCCAGTGCAGAAAATGTTTCGATCACACACGCCACCTTCGTACTGTGTGTTATAGAAATACAGTGTCTCGGCCTGGCGCAAAACAGGGCGAATGACTTCACGAGACGACGATGTCATACCGCCCTGCACCACGGCAACGCGGTCACCCAAGGCCATTTTCTGTGCGATCTGAGCGTATTGCTGCATGCTTGATTGAGGATCTTGCGTGATCAGTTTCACCTGACGCCCCAAGAGACCACCGGCGTCATTGATTTCTTCTGCCGCAAGAACGAGCGCGTCTGCCATCGGCTTTCCATACAGATCCAGCCCGCCAGACAAGTCATGAATTCCACCGACAAGTATATCGTCATTGGCAGCAAAGGCAGCCGTGCTCAGCAGACTTGGTCCGACCGCAAGTGTTGCGCTTGAAGCGGCCATCGATTTCAAAAAGTTCCGTCTTTTCAGATCCATTACTTTCCCCTGTTCGTTGGTTTGGATTCACATTCTGGCATTGGCTTGCCAGTCATAGGTCTGTTCGAACGCATGGCCCGCTTGGTACAGCACGCGCTCTTCGAAACTACGTCCGACCAGCATCAATCCGATGGGCAAACCCTCTGACGTTCCGCAGGGCAGCTGCAGGCATGGGTTGCCCGTCAAGTCGAATGGAAAGGTGTTGGCCATGTTTTCCCACGCACGATCCCAAACTTCGGTCGTTGGAGCGTCTGTCGCAGGCAATCGAGGTGCTTTTAGCGGTGTTGTCGGCATGAGCAGCAGGTCGAACTTTGAAAATGCTGCCTGATAGGCATCGGCCAGTCGGCGTGCCAGATTTTGCGCTTTGGCGTAGTGGCGCCCACGGCCGGTTTGGATCATGAATTCACCCAGCAGCATCGTGTACTTTACGGTGTCTGCCAGTTCGTCCGCGCGGGCGCGCCACGCAGAGTGCGCATCGATCAGGCTCGTTAGGTACAGCCCTTTCCAATTGAACCCGTGACTGTTGCCTTTCATCATCTGGTGTGTTGCGCCTTCGGTCGCGACAACGGTCCAGATGGATGGGCCAGAGCGATGCATGGGGACCGAAACCTCTTCAACCTGTGCGCCCAGTTCTGAAAATGCGCCGGCTGCCGAAAGTACGGCGGCTTCCACATCGGGTTCCGCGTTGGTGTGACCAAACCCTTCGCGCAAGATACCGATGCGCAGACCCGCCACGCCTTTGTCCAATGCTTCGGTGTATGTTTCGGGCTCGTGTTGATGCATTTGCCGGGGGTCCAGCCCATCTGGACCTGCGAGCACTTCAAGGAAAAGCGCGTTGTCTGCGATTGTGCGAGACATTGGCCCCAAATGATCCAGTGTCAGTTCGATCGGCATCGCGCCGGTGTATGGGACAAGTCCCCATGTCGGTTTCAGGCCCACAACACCGCACCAGGCTGCTGGAGTTCTGGCAGATCCACCCTGGTCTCCGCCCAATGCGAGGTCCACCTCTCCAGCAGCCAGCAACGCCGCGCTGCCGGACGAGGATCCACCGGATGAGTGGCCAGCTTTGCGCGGGTTTTCGACAGGTCCTTGGGCCCCGGTGTGTGAACCGCCCGAAAGGCAAAAGTATTCGCATTGAGACTTGCCCGTGATCCGTCCGCCCGCGTCCAGGATGCGCGTAACCACCGTGGCGTCGATGTCCGGTGTATATCCCTCAAGGATCGACGAGCCATTCATCATCTGCACGCCGGCGACGGCAATGTTGTCTTTGATCGCGACGGTCTTGCCCGACAGTTTTCCGTTCGGTGCGCCTGCAATGTCCGTTTTTACAAACCAGGCATTGTGCGGGTTTTCAGCAGCCGAGGGCCGAATGCCCGGCGTTCTGGGGTAGGATACGGGCGGCAGGTTATCCGGCATCGCGTCCACCTCTTGGTAGGATGCGAGACTGTCGTTCATGTAGTGGCGATACTCTTCAAGCTGCATATCCGACAAAGACAGTGACAGAGACCGCGCAACTTCACGCAGTTGGGCCAATGTCGGTGCAACAATCGCCATGTGGTTACTCCTTGATCAAATGGCCGGGCATCCGGGCCAAATCCACAATCCAAAAATGGACATTCGTAAATAATTCACTTTTCACCTAAATAGTCAATATGAGTTGATCCTGACGTGTGCCGCAGGTTAAGATTTTAATTTTAAAAGAGAATTTTGAGATTTGAGCGTTGTCGCTACAAGGTCGCCGTGCAGAGCAGTTTTGCGGAAAGACCCAAATCTCAGGAGATTTGCTTGATCAATTGCTCAAGCATAGTCTTGAGTCGCGCCGCTTCTTCGACGCCGTAGTCCGACTCGAAAGCAACCTGATGGTTGCTGACATTTTCGTTGTGTTGAAGCAGCACTGCCTTGCCCTTGTCGGACAGGAAAATGCGCACTTTTCGGCGATCTCCAGGATCGGGCACCCGATACACAAGGGCTTCGGCAACAAGTTTGTCCACGATCTTTGTCATCGTTGGCCGATTGAGGCTCACAGCGTCTGCGAGGGCCCGCATCGTCATACCGTCTGATTCTGACAGTGTGCGCAGTATTCGCCACTGATCCAGCGGCACGCCGCTTTCGCTCAATTGCTTATTGAGCCTCTTGTTGGCTTGGGCCACCAAGTGGGCCAAGTAGTCATTGATCGAATTCGCGTCAGACATACCGTTATTTTCGATCAAACTAGTTCATTTTTCAACTGTATCTTTGCAAATCTTAACTCGGTCGGGTAGCTTTTCCCTCGGTGCAGCCATGTCGCAGGCCGCCAGATCGATTTTAGGATGGTTTTTTGAGCCTTCAGTCCGAACTGAGACAATACAGTACAGATCTTGGAAAGGGGCTCTTTCTGGGGGACGTCGGCAGTTCGTTCTCGCGGGGGAAACGCGAGCGCGACAAAATTCGCATCGGCCTGCTTGTCCCTTTTTCAGGCAATGATGCCATTTGGGGCCCGGCCGGCCAGTACAGTGCTATGCTCGCTTCGGCCTTGGTCAACGCGTCTGGCGGAGTTCTGGGCCGCGAAGTTGAACTCTTTGGTGCTAATTCAGGCGGTAACCCGAATGACGTTGTCGATCGAGTCGGTGATTTGATCCACAATCATCAAGTCCAAGCTTTGGTTGGCGTCCATATGAGCAATGTGCGTATTGCAATACGCGATGCGTTTTCTCGGCAAATCCCATATGTTTACGCGACGCAGTATGAGGGCGGAGAGGTCGCACCCGGACTGTTCGCGATCGGAGAGACGCCTGTTGAGCAGTATGGCAACGCGGTGCGCTGGATGATCCGCGAAATGGGTGCGCGGCGCTGGTACTTTGTCGGGAACGATTATGTGTGGCCGCGCAAAACACATGACGTGGTGACCCGATTGGTTCAAGAAGCGGGTGGTGAGGTCGTGGGCGTCGACTACGTGCCGCTTGGCAGTACAGATCATGACCCTGTCCTGAACAATTTGCGCCAATCCATGCCTGACATCGTTTTTCAGTCGCTGGTTGGGACGGACTGTGTGACCTTCAACCAAGAGTTTGGGGAAAGGGGCTTGGCACGTCACATGATGCGCTTGTCCGGCGTTATCGAGGAAAACGTGCTGATGGGCATCGGCGCTGAAAACTCGGAAAACCTGTTCGCCGTTGCCGGCTATTTCAGTTCTCTCAGAACTGCGGAAAATCAGGCGTTTTTGTCAGAGTACGCCTCTGCCTTCGGCACGTATGCGCCCGTGCAAGGCGGCATGAGCCAGGCGACTTATGAGAGCATCTTTTTCCTCGCAGCCTTGGTGGGGAAAAGCGGGTCGCTTGATGTGGCCGACATGATGTCCTGTGCAGATGATTTTACCTACGAAGGCGCGCGCGGTGCAGTGAACGTGCGCCGCAACGGGACCAGCATGCAGTGCCACCTGATGCGTGCGAGCGATCTCGACTACGAACTTATCTGTTCCTTTCCAAGGGTTTAGTGCGGTGGGGCCATCAAGTGCATAATTCCACTTGACCAAAAAGGTGAAAAGTGAACTATTCTGCTTTCACGATAATTGCTGAATTTTGTCGCAAGGTTCAGCGAACAACCGGGTGATACATGATCAAAGCTAAAGTTGCGGTGGTTCAGGCGGCATCCGTCGGTGGAGACACGGCCGCGACCGTCGAAAAGGCCTGTAGTCTGATCTCAGAATGCGCGCAGCGCGGTGCGAATGTAGCGGTTTTCCCAGAAGCCTTTATTGGCGGTTACCCAAAAGGCGCCAATTTCAATATCTTCATTGGCGCTCGTACGCCACAAGGTCGGAGTGAGTTCGAAACCTACCACCATCAGGCCATTGATGTTCCGGGCACGGAAACAGAACTGGTGGGCAAAGCCGCAAAGGCGGCCGGGCTCTACGTAGTGATTGGGGTTATTGAACGGGCGATGGGCACGTTGTACTGCACGGTTCTTTTTTGGGGGCCGGACGGCACACTACTGGGCAAACATCGCAAAACCATGCCCACCGCCGCTGAACGGTTGTGTTGGGGGTTCGGTGACGGCTCCACCTTGACCACAGTGGACACGCCTTGGGGTCCGTTGGGCGCAGTAATCTGTTGGGAAAACTACATGCCGCTGCAGCGCATGGCTATGTATGACAAAGGCATACGGATATACTGTGCCCCGACCGCTGACGACAGGGATACTTGGGCCGGAACAATGCAGCACATTGCGCTGGAAGGACGTTGCTTTGTGCTGTCGGCCTGCCAGTATCTGAAACGTGACGACTTTCCGGCCGATATGCAAAACCACATCTCGGACGATCCCGACCATGTTTTGATGCGCGGGGGTAGCCTGATTGTCAGCCCCTTGGGTGAAATCCTGGCAGGCCCGCACTTTGACGGAGAAGCCATTCTGACGGCCGACCTCAACATGGCGGACATCGTCAAGGGCAAGTTCGATTTCGATGTAACTGGCCACTATGCACGTCCCGACATTTTCACCCTGTCGGTGGATGAGCGACCCAAGACACCGGTTCAAAAGGTGACATCATGACTGATTCCGAGAACCGAGCATTCTTCCACAAAGGTATGCGAACCCTGCAAGACAAATTCGACGGCCGCCGCACGGCTGAAGCCATTGAACGACATCGCAAGCACTATAGCTTTTGGGATGACGAGCGCGACATGATCACCGCCGCTCCCTTTTTCTTCATTGCCTCGGGCTTCGGCGACTACATGGATTGTAGTATACGCTGTGGCGATCCCGGATTTGTCAGGATCATTGGCGACAATGTGCTGGAATACCCCGAATATGACGGAAACTCGATGTACCGAACGCTCGGCAACATCACCATGAACGAGAACATCGGACTCTTGTTTGTCAAGTTTGATGGCCAAAGCCGCCGTATTCGGATTAACGGCAAAGCGCAGGTCATTTCGGATCCCACACAGGTGGCCTCCCATTTCGGCGCAAAGCTCGTTGTTCGCGTGACCTGCGAAATCTACCCGAATTGCCCGCGATACTTACCCAACATGGATGCGCAATTGTCGTCGCCGCACATCCCGCGCCCGCATGCTGGCCCGCCGCCACCGCCCGAATGGAAAGGCCGTGACTACATTCGTCATATCCTTCCATCTGATGATCCGCATCGCCAAGACTAGTCCACAAGCCCATGCTCTATTGAACCGAGATAAATCGTGACGATTACGGTCTACCACAATCCAGAATCTGGTCACGCGCACCGCGTGGTCGCGTTTCTGAGTGTACTGGGAGTGCAGTTTCATGCGCAGACGGTCGATTTGGACGCCGGCGAGAACCGCACCCCGGGTTTTCTTGAATTGAACCCGCTGGGAGAGGTGCCGGTCCTTGTCGACGAGGCCGTGGTCCTGCGCGATTCAACAGCCGCGCTTGTGTACTTGGCAAAAAAGTATGACCCGAGCGGCACTTGGCTTCCGGAAGAGGCCAGGCGCGCGGCCGAGGTTCAAGGCTGGTTGGCGACAAGTTCGAAGGATGTCTACGAAAGCCTGTGCAAAGCCCGACTGTCTGCCGTGTTTGAACTGCCGTTCGATTACGCGCCGGCCGTGGAACGTTCAGAAACGCTTTTGCGCGACTTGTTTGAACCGCATTTGGGCCGACAATCTTGGTTGGTCGGCGACCGGCCAACAATCGCCGACATCGCGAACTATGGCTATGTTGCCACGGCACCGGAAAGCGGGATCAGTTTGGAACCTTTTCCAAACGTGGTGGCGTGGGTCCGTCGCGTTGAGAAGCTGGAAGGTTTCATCTGCATGCCGCAATCTGCTGCCACCTGATCCCGAAACCGAGCGACGGTGAATGCGTCAACCGTAGAACATCAGCGCGGCGTCAGTTTTTTTCTTTTTTGAGACGCCGGAAGGCCGCGCATCGCATAGCGCAAAACTATGCCGCTGACGCCCTGGTTTTCGTAAAAGCGTAATCGATCCAGCACTCTGGACTGATCGAAAACCAGTTAGTCTTTGAGCGACCAGCCCACCGCAGTCAGCACCAATCGCTCGGGGTCTGATTTGAGGCGGTCGCATTGCTCAAGCGCGAAATCAATTTCAAAGCCAGACTTTGCAAGCTTGCGCGTAAACACAGCGATGCTGGCGCGTCGCATCCACATTGACGGATCGCGGCTCCAGCCTTCGATGACGGGTAAGTATAGCTCTTTCTGAGCGACAAGAAGCCGTGACAACAGCCGACCGGTAAAGGCGTCTACCTTGCTCCAGCCCAAGAGTTTACGGAAAACCCACTCCGTGAACTCCGGACCGCGTTCTGCAAATTCGTTGGTGTGCCTTTCCAGTACATTCAAGGCGATCGTCTGCTGCTCACCGAAACCAGAGGTCACAAGCCGTTCTGCCAATGCGATCTGGTCCGAAACTGGCCTGCCGCGAATTTCTTTGGCGTAGCGATCATGGGTGTCTTTGACCTGCGGCGCGCGTACACCATAACTCTGATACCCCGGATCAGGTTCGTCCGCGTCTTGGCGATATGCAGATGTGGCGCCCTTTCTGGTAAGTTCACAAACGATCCCGTCGTATACTTTTCGCCAATCCGACATGCGGCTGCTGTCTCCGATGAACGTCTATGGTCCGGCATGCTATGCGAATTCAACTGCCATTGACGAGTAGCCAGACCGCGAACATCCATAGCGTTGCCCCCATTGCGACAGAAAACATCTTGCGGAACAGCGGGTGCCTCAGGATGTCTGCGAGCGCGCGTCCGGCAAGCGCCCAAAGTACAAGGCAAACCAAAGGGATCATCATGACCAGCGCAACAAGAGACACCAATGATCCGTCCGCATGCACAGAAACAACCGTGACGGACAGCACCCAAGTCTTTGGGTTCACCAGCTGCAGTAGAAATAGAGCGGGCAGTAAGCCGTACGGTGTTGAGGGCGGTGTCTGGGCTTGTGTGACAGGGTCACCCCACCCGTTGAGAAAAACGCGCAGGCCCAAGTAGCTTAGCAAGCCAAACCCCACGAACCGCAGAGCATTTTCGATGGTGGGCCACCGATCCAGCAGTGTATCCAGCCCAAATCGAACGGCGATCACAAGGGTAAGAGTGCCCAAAACAATACCCGCGATTGGTGTGGCCGCCCCGTTAAGTCGCCCGCGACCGGCAGCTTCCATAACCACGAAGTTGTTCGGACCCGGTGTGATCGCGGCCGTGAACAGCACGAGGGCGGTTGCAACACTCATGACGCAGGGCGATCCTTGATGAAAAATCGGGGATCAATTCTGATCCGGCGACCATCACGCAAGGAGACTTCTGCTGGTCCCAAATCGTCGCGCGCGTGGGGCGCTGACCAATCTATCGTTGGCGCAGTCGCAATAATGCCATGCGGATTGATGTCTGTATCCTCGCCATAATACGCGGTCCGTATCTCGGGTTCATCAAACGTGGCAGCCACGCCCTTGATGGTGTGAAGGTCGCGTGCGTACCCCCAAAGGTGGCGATAGTCGATAAGTCGGTGCCTGCTGCACTTGAAGTGTCCGGCATAAACGGCATCGAACCGTGCCAAGGTCGGCCACAGGCGCAGATCCGTTTCGGTCAGGGTGTTTCCATGCAGAAACCGTGAGTGTTCCAGACGCTGTTCCAGCATTGCCAGACAGGCGAACACCTCATTGACCGCAGCTTCGTAGATCTCTTGTCGCTGCGCTTTACCCGCCCTGTAGACAGCGTTGGACAGCTGGGTTTGAATCTGCGTTGCCAGTGTTTCGATCTCTCCGTCAAGATCCGGGGGTCGCAGTGTCCAGTCCAGGGCGTTGTTGCTGGCCCGCACTTGGTCAAATCCCGCAACGATGACAGCCGATTCATTCGAAACGATACGCCTTTCCGTGGCATCCCAAAGTATGGGCACAGTGACCCTGCCAGTATAGTGGGGTGCGACGGTGGTGTAGAGCTCGTGCAGGTGAACGATACTCTTACCGTCGCCGGGAATTTGCCATGGTGTGTCCGGCATTCCCGCTCTGTAGCCTTGGGTTCGTGGGCCATGTGCAACGTGGATGGGGATTGCGTCGGCAAGCCCTTTGAACGCGCGGGCCAACAGCGTTCGATGGGACCAAGGGCAACTGAGCGACGCGATCAAGTGAAAGCGGCCGGGGTATTCCGGGATAAGGCGCAAGGTCGTGGCGTTGAGCGGATCCTTGTAGGCAGAGGGCGCGCGGACATAGGCCCCGTCCTTGATGGTGCGATTTTCATCGACCCAGTTTCCGTCAACCAACATGCCCATTTTGCGATCCTTCCGCGAGTGTCGCTTGGTTGAATAGCGGAAACTTCAGGTCTCTGTGTTCTCAATGAGCCCTGTTTTGGTCTAATAATTAGACCATGAAGGATTTGCCTTTGAACGCCCTTCGGGCATTTGCCGCGGTTTACATGTCTGGTGGCATACGGCCGGCTGGCCGGCTGCTTGGTGTTTCGCATTCGTCCGTGGCCCGACATGTTTCCGACTTGGAAGCAAAGCTTGGAACCCCTTTGTTGGAAAAAGGCGACGGGACAAATGCGCTAAGGTTCAGCGCCGCAGGAGAGGCGCTTGGGAACGAAGCTGCGCGTACGTTCGAAACGCTGCAGCATGTGTGGTCGTCCGCGAAAGAAAGAAAGGGCCGGGGGGCCGTGACACTTTCAACCGCGCCGTCAGTTGCGGCGCTTTGGTTGCTGCCGCGATTGCCGAGCCTTGCAGATTCTATGCCTGCGATCGAACTGTCTGTTCTTGCCGAACAGCGGGTTCGTGCGCCGTCCGATGATGGTTGTGATCTGGCAATCCGAATGGGCGGCACCGTCGGGGAAAACTCGGAAACCTTGATGGACGATGCCTTGGCTCCGGTCATAGCCCCGCGTCTATTGCTGCGTGCCCATACGGCCCGCGGCGGTCCAACGGGTGATGCCAACACGGCGAACCTGCTTCGTGACCTGCCACTTGTTCATGACCGTGATCCCAACGCCGGATGGGCGCAGTGGCTTGCGGCCAATGAAATCACAGGTGTTGATGTGTCGTCAGGCCCGCGTTTTACGTCTTCGGATCTTGTTTTGCGGGCCGCCAAGCTTGGTCAGGGGATTGCGCTGGCGCGCTTGCGTCTGGCCAAAGCGGACATCCTGGATGGTTCACTCGAAAGGCTGCCATGCGCCAGCTTGCCACTGCCAAACGCGTACAACTTGGTCTTCGATCCAGAGCGGTTGAAGCGCTCTGCGGTCCGTGCGGTTCGAGATTGGCTACATACCGAAGCAAGCCGCGATCTGCTTTTGTCTGATGGGGGCTGATCCGGTGGGTCAAGTTTTGGTTTGCGGTTACGCCTGATCAAATGTTGTGAGCGGCGATAATGGCATCCGCGATATCGCCTATGCTGGATTGAGAATTCTGAGACTTGGCGCGCAGTCGTTGATAGGCTTCGTCCGCATTTATGCCGCGGCTTTCTGACAAAATGGCTACGGCCTGTTCGACTTTTCGCCGCGATCGAAGGTTTTCATCCAGCGACTTGATCCGGTTCTTTAGTGTCACCTCATGGCGGGCAAGGCCGATGGCTGTCGTCAAGGCCGCCAGAATACCGAATGGGCGAATAGGCTTTGAAATTACGCCATGCACACTCAGGCGCTCGAGCTCGCCCAGGATTTCGGGTGTTTCAAACAAGATGATCGCGATCCGCGCGACCGTGTTTGCAGAGGACAACCATGATGTAATGTTTGGGTCGCCTTCTTGGCCAAGAATAAAGAACACAACATCCGTGGCGTCCGGCAGTGTTTCAGGCGATGGCCACATAAGGTCGACCTGGCAGCCAATGCGTTTCAGGTGCGCGACAAAAACACCACGGTCCTCGTCGTCAGGATGGATGACAAGTATTCTCATGCGCCGCAGGCGGCGAATGAGCTTCTGGCTTTTGTCGGTCGGCCGCGTCAAACAACGTCTCTCAAATTGACGGACCTGTCATAAGCCACAAGGTAGGGGTCAGGCGGGGCTGCCTTGGGACTGTCCCACACGATTTCGAATGTTCCATCTTCGCATGACCGCCCGATATGCGGCCGCAACGTGAAGTGATTGGTGTCGACGTCAATATACAAATCCCCTCCTGGTGCTTTGAATACAGACCCCGAAAGCGTTTGCAGCAGGCTATTGGTGTCAGACCGACCGCTCAGACGCGCCGCATTCGCATAGAAATGAACCAAAGAGTACCCCACTTCGCTGTATACGCTTGGGATCACATCGGGACCAAACTTGGCGGCGAATGCCTCTAGAAACGCGGCGTTTTGAGGGGTCGTCACGGTGGTGAAATAGGGTGCCACCGACACATGCCCGGCACGGGCATGCGGCGGGACTTTCAATAGCTCGGTTTCCGTGGTCGTCAAGGACGCAATCGGAATTCCATGTTTGCGCTGTTCGCTTTGGCCGTACAATTTGTACAAGGTTACGCTGTCTTCCCCCACCACAGTTGAAAGTACAGCATCTGTTTCGGCCACACGACACTGGGCGATCGCCGATAATATCTTGGCGTCGTTCGGCTGAAACGGAAGGTAGGTTTCGTTGACGACATGCCCGCCGCTTTCATCCAGAAACTCTTTGACAATGCGATTGATTTCGCGGGCATAAAGCGTGTCCGACCCGATCAGAGCCATGCGCCGCCCAAAGCTCTCGAACACGTAACTCAAAAGCGGCGGGACCACTTGGTTTGGTGTCGCTCCGCCGTAAATTACGTTTGGCGAATACTCGAACCCTTCGTAAACCGAGGGATAAAAAAGAACGCCATCAAAGCGTTCGACCAAGGGCAAGACCGCTTTCCGACTTGTGGACAGACAGCACCCAAAAATGGTTTTCACGCCGTAATTTACCAAAAGGTCGGTTGCCATTTCGGCGTACTTGCGGTCGTCGCCGTCGGGGTTCATCAGGATGGGCTCGATCCGCCGTCCCAGAATACCGCCATTTGCGTTGATCTCTTCGCAGGCCAGCAGCACACCATTGATGTGGCCTTGTTCGGTTACCGCCATTTTGCCGGTTTGAGAGAACAGCACTCCGACTCTGATAGTGTCACCCTCCATGTGTCACCCTTTGCTGACTAACGCCCGATCAAACTGTTTTGCGACGGCCAGCAGGGCCTCGTCCTGGCCAGGTCGGCCCATCAGCATCATACCGATAGGCAGGCCCTTGTTGCACGTCCCAATTGGCAACGAGATACATGGTAAACCGGTTAGGTTTCCGATCCAACAAAACCATGTCATGCTGTCTTGTGTTGTCACTCGGCGCTGGCCGAAATCCTGCCAATCCTCGCCATGTACCGGCGCCGATACCGGCAGTGTTGGCAGCACCAGAGCATCCCAATCTCCCAGCTCGTTTGACACGTGATGAAGCAGTTGCCCCCGGATTATCTGAGCATTCAATAGCTCGACAGCGCTGAGCTGCGCGCCGGCTTCAAGATGCGCTCTGGTGACAGCGCTAAAGCCGCCCGGATGCCTACGAAGCAAGGCTTGGTGATAGGCCGACGCTTCGCAATGCAAAATGGTTTCCCATGCGGCAAAGGCTTGATCCACCTTCGGCAGCGATGCCTGCCTGACATGGGCGCCACAGGCGCCTAAGGCTTGGTTGACAGCCGCGTCCACTTCGGTCGCACGCTCAAGTCCCGGCCCGGACAGGTTGACGAAGGTCACCGATCCGGGTTCCGGTTGTGCCTTAAAGCCGGTTGCCGACGACGTGGCACGATCCAAAGGGTCAGGGCCCAAAAAGAATGGCAGCAGGTGTACCAGATCCTCAAGTTCGGCGGCCATCGGACCGGGTGCATCAAGCGACCAGCTGAGCGGCAAGATCCCGTGGCGCGACGCTCGACCATAGCTTGGTTTGAACCCATAGATGCCACATGCAGAGGCAGGAATGCGAACTGATCCACCCGTGTCGCTACCAAGCGCAGCTGGAACGATCCCGGCGGCGACGGCGGCGCCCGACCCTCCGCTGCTGCCGCCGGTGATGTGATCCAGATTGTGAGGGTTCTTCGTAGGGCCGAAACGAGACGTGCTATTCGTGGCGCCATACGCCCATTCGTGCATGTTGGTTTTGCCAAAGATAACGGCGCCCGCGTCCCGCAGATTTCGAACAACCGTGGCATCCATGTCCGTCGGTTCCAAGGGCGTGGCGTTAGAGCAGGCCGTTGTTGGATAGTCGCACGTCAGGTAGTTGTCCTTTACGGCGATCGGGATGCCGTCGATGGGGCTAAGCGGGGAGTTGGCTCGCCGTCTTCGATCAGCGGCCTCCGCCTGAGCCATGACAATCTGAGTGTCAATCGCGACAAAAGCGTTCAAGTCAGACATCGCATATGCGCGATCCAGCGCGCGCTCGGCTAACGCCACGGGCGTCGTATGCCCATTGGCCAATGCGGCCACTTGATCTGACAGGCTGTCAGTTCTTCCTTCCATCTTGGGCCTCCGGATCAAAGATATGGGATGGTTCCGAGAACGGGTGGTTCGGCGCATCGGCCAACCCTTTGCGGATACGCTTCAAAGTATCCAAAATGCGCTTTTCCTGATCCTCGGTCAGATCGGTTATCATCTCATACCCCCAAGAGTTCTTGTTGGAGAGCCTTGTCTCCGCGTAGGCTGGCGCGGTCTGTTTCCATCCGGATCACGCCTTTTTCCATGACGTATGCGCGCTCTGCGATAGACAGACAGAAGTCGAGGTTCTGTTCGGCGACCAACACCGCAATGCCGCGTTCTGCGTTGATCCGTTTGAGCACACCCGCCATTTCATCAATGATGGAAGGCTGCACGCCCTCGGTCGGTTCATCGAGCAGCAAGATCTTGGGCCGTATCGCGAGCGCCCGGGCCAAGGCCAGAATTTGCTGTTGGCCCCCGGACAGACCTCCGGCCAGGTCTTGTTCCTTCGGGGCGAGCAGCGGGAAATCTGCGAACATCTCTGCGAGGGTCGTGTTCACATCATAACCGTGGGATGCCGCAGCGACGGCTATGTTCTCTTTCACGGTCATGCGCGGGAATACGAACCGCCCTTGTGGAACGTAGCCCAATCCCAAACGGGCACGTTTTGCAGGCGACGGCGGGGCCAGTTTTCCATCGATCTCAACGGTTCCGCGTTTTGCGGCAACAAGCCCGGTTGCGAACCGCAGGAGTGTCGACTTGCCAACACCGTTGCGGCCCAGCAGGGCGACAATTTCCGCCTCCTTCACCTCGACAGAAACATCTTGAATGATCGTGGTCTTGCCGTATCCACCGGTGGCGTTCGAGACCTTAAACATGTTGGCCTCTCCCCAGATAAATATCGAGGACAGCGTCATCCGCGCGCAGGGTTTCAATATCGCCTTCCGCAAACAGCTTTCCTTGGTGAAGCACCGTTACGTGACCTTCAAGCGTTCGGACGAATTCCATGTCGTGCTCGACCACCACGACGGTTGTGTGTTTGGCCAAGGTGCGGACAAGCATAGACAGCTCACGCGTTTCTTCCTTGGTCATGCCGGCGGCCGGTTCGTCCAGCAAAACCACCCGCGGTGCAAGGCACAATACCATGCCGATATCTAGCCATTGCTGCTGACCGTGGGACAAGGCAGCGGCCTGTACTTGCTGCTGATTTTGCAAGCCCAACATGCCCAGGACCCGCGCGCTGATGGCGTCGGCCTTTGCGCCATCTTGTGTACGTGCATAGGCGGCGATCCAAAGGTTTTGGATGACCGTGTTTTCGCCAAAAACCTGCGGTTTTTGATTTTTTACACCAACACCTTTTCGCACCCGGGCAAAAATGGGCGCCCGGGTGATGTTCTCGCCTCCTAGACTGATTTGCCCACCTTCTGGCCAGTACACGCCCACACACGTCTTGAGAAACGAGCTCTTTCCGGCACCATTTGGTCCAATCAAGGAATAGGGTTTGCCAGGTGTGAAGTTACGGCTGACCTTGTTGACAGGGATGACCCCGCCAAACTGCTTGAACGCCTTGTTCGTAGTCAGGTGTTTTGCTGGTCCCGCCATTTTTTCGGCTTCTGTCAGGATGTCTTCGAGCACCTCTGTGTCGATGCGCACGGTTCCTGCATGTCGTGCGGCATCATTGGGGTCAGGCAAGAATTGCCGCCACAGGTTGTCCAAAGCGCCAAGGACACCGTTTTGCAGGAAGAGAACCAATAGGATCAGAACCGCGCCCAGTATCAATGTCGTTTGTCCGCCTGCGGCCCCGCCGCCCAGCCAAAAGGACAACGCACCGATGATCAATGCGCCCAAAAACGGGCCGGCAAGCGTTCCAAGCCCACCGACCAGAACATAGATCGGGACCAGCAGCGCTTCCTGAACTGAGAAAATGGATGGATTGAGATAGTTGGCCCACAGCGCAAACAGGGCTCCGGCCGAGCCTGCGATCGCACCGGAATATGCGTAGTTCATGACTTGCAGCTTGCAAATATCGTAGCCCAGCAACTCGGTCTTTTGGATATCAATTCGAATGCAATCAACGACTTTCCCGAAATTGCTGCGCATCAGCCAGTAGGTCAAAAAGTACAGCGCTGCGCTGACGGCAACCACGAGGGCAAACACGTCGTTGGGTTGCAGTTTGCGCGCGTCTTCTCCGTACCCGAGGATAAAGCCCGGGATACCCGAAAGCCCGTTGTCCCCGCCAATTCTGGCCAGACCAACATCCAGCTTGAATGTCTGAGTGACTGACCACAACAACAGCGTGAACGTATAGGACAGGATCGTGCTCTGAAGCGCGCCCATCCGAGAGTAGAAGATCACGTAGCCAAGGGCTGCCGCCGCAAGCGCGCCAAATGCGGCGCTTGCGGGCAGCGCCCAGATCAATGTCAGGCCATATGAAGGGGCCATGTTGACTGCGACAACTGCGCCGAAGTATCCGCCGAGACCGTAGAATGCGGTTTGAGCGAGGCTCAGAAAACCACCCTTGCCCCAGATGACATCAAGGCTGAGGCCCAGCAAACCAAAGATGATCCACGACGTGGCAACAAAGGCTAAGTATGGGTCGAGCGAGCCGGACACTGCCAGGGCCAGAACCGTCGCCAACAGCGGAAACACCAGCCCGGATGATTTGTGAAGCCGTTCAAACATGCTGCAACGCCCCTAAAGCTTGCGGCGCCACTTTGACGAAATCCCCAAAGGGTAAAGCCAAAGCAGAAAAGCTGTTGCGACAAAGAAAAAGACGTCGCCAATAACGGACGTCATGAAACTTGCGGTGAGAGACGAACCGCCGCCCAATCCAAGGGCGGTGACCGCACTTCCCGTCAGCGCGACGGGGCCGGCAACCACCACGGTCAGGAAACCCTTTACCGCGAAAAACAGGCCCATGGACGGGGTCGCTGGAACGATCGGCAACAGAACAGCCCCGGCAAATCCTGCGAGCCCGCAGCCAATAGAGAATGTCAGCGTGTTGACGCGAGCTGCCTCGATCCCGATCGCCTGTGCCATTTGCGGTTCCTGGATCGAGGCCCGCGCCTGCATGCCATAAACGGTTTTGGTCATCAGAAAGTAGACAAAAGCGAGCATTGCAGATGCCACCGCGATCATGGCCATCGGATAAACAGCCAGACTGAATTCGCCGATCCTGAAGTTCCACTGCGGCATGCCAATGCCCGGGGATACTGTACCAAACAGAATGACAGCGGTCTGGTTGAACACCATTCCCAAACCCCATGTGGCGAGCATCGTGTCGAACAGCCGTCCATAAAGACGCCGAATGATCAGCAACTCGACGGTTGCGCCGATCAGCATGGTCATCGCCACAGAGAATGGAATCGCAATCAGGAAAGGCAACCCGATCTGGGTGGCCGTGAGTGCGGAGTAGGCGCCAACCATCAGGAATTCGCCATGGGCAAGGTTGATGACCCCCATCAAACCATAAACGACAGCAAGGCCAAGTGTGGCGATTAGCAAGATCGATGCGCTGGAAAGAGATGACAGCAGCACCGTCGCCAGGAAGTCGAGTTCCATTTCGTCCTCCGAAACGGGATACGCCATGGTATGGCGCGTCCCGCCGTGGTTGCGATTTTAGCTTTCGGGTGTGAAGTGCTCGGCCAGATCGGGGTTTTCGATCAGGTTGCACATCAGGTTTTCATAGGTCGGCTCGGCATTTTCAAAGGTTTGCACGATGTCGAACCCGTTGCTGTCATTGCCGCGGGCAATGTAAATGTCCTGCCTCAGGTGATGTGAACTTGGCTCTAGTGTCACCGTGCCGTTTGGCGCGTCGAATGTAAGCCCACTTTCCAAAGCGGCGATCACCGCGTCTGGATCCGTGGTACCGGCCATGTTGGCGGCCTTGGCCCACAGGTGAACGGCATTCCAAACGTCAACCGCGCCGGCAACAATCGGTATATCCGTGCCATATTCGGCTTCCCATGCGGCTTTGAACTGGGTGTTCGCCTCGCTTTCGACTGACGGAAAATACCCCATTGCGGAAACAAGGCCTTCTCCGGCTTGCGGCGAAACCACGACCTGTTGATTGCCTGAGCCGTAGTTGGTCGAAACAACGCCAATAGAGTCTTTGAGACCCGCCGCGGCGAACTGTTCAAGAAATCCGGTCTGATTGGCCCCAACAGGCAGAGCGACGACCACGTCTGGGCTCGCGGCCTGTATTTTTTGGATTGTTGGGGCATAGTCTGTCACGGACAGGGCCAGATAGTCTTCGCCGACAACTTCGGCGCCGTATTGGCCGGCATATTCATGGATCCAGTGACCTGAAATCGTGCCGAAATTGTAATCCGGCGCCATGATGTAGATCTTTGGCCCATAGTTTTTGACGGCCCATTCGATCAACACGTTCAACTGCTGAGACGCAGATGACCCCGTGACAAAGGTTTGGCGATCGCAAGCCCCGCCTTCGTATAGTGAAGAGTAAAAGTAAGGGATGTTCGCTTCGCGAAAGATGGGTCGTATCGCTTCGCGTGACGAACTGGTCAACCCTGCGAACATTGCAGAAATACCATCACGCAAAACCGAGGTTTGTGCGAATTGGGTGTACTTTGAAAGCTCGGATTGCGCATCGTAGCTGACAACGGTCACCGGCTCGCCGGTCACGCCGCCTGCCGCATTGATGGTCTTGACCGCAAGGTCGAGGGCGTTGTCCTGCTGAATGCCATAAATGTTCAGACCGCCGGTCAGGTCAAATATTGCGCCGATTTTGACTTCGGCAAACGCGACGGATGATGCCAGCGCAAGTGCAGAAGTCAGGCCCAGTGTGCCCAGTAGTTTCGTCATAAGAGTAAGCTCCATGATATGCATCAGGCTGAACGCCGACCAATGCGAGAAGCTTTGTATTTTGAAACAAGAAAAGCGACCCAATTGGGCGTCAACGTCCAGCCGAGTCGCTTGGTGATTTCGTGTGCATCGTCGCACGCCCTTTAGCAAGACGTTCGCGTTCGGAGTTGTCAAGTCATTCATGTGGTCGACCGCCTATCGCTTTGAATAGATGTCGGAAATTGTGGTGAAATGACCTTTAAAGGGTCGAATCGCTCCGCCCGACCTGGTCTTGTTTCAGCTTCACGACCACCCTGTTTCACGTCCAATGCCGCCAGCGGTGCACGCGCGCCAACCTTGGTTTTCCTGTGACCGACTGAATGCACTATGCGGCTGCGCTACAGATTTTTGGGCAACGCGCCGCCCTCCAAAACTGGTTCGGGTGGCGTCGTGCACTTGTGACTCATCTGCGCGAACCAACACCTTGGCGGAGCCGTGCTATCCATAAGCATATCTCTTCGACCCCAATGCATTCTCTGTCCATAGCCGCATTCGCTTTAGAGCTCTCGCTACTGAAGGAGATGTGATATGAAGAGAATGGTTGTCCTGGTCGGATTGGCCCTTGGTGGTGCCTCTGGTGGTGTTTCGGCCGAAATCGAAGACGGGCTATACGGCGCCGCCGTGCCGGAAAACGCGGTCTTCGTCCGGACCATCGATACCGCGGAAGTCAGCTATGATCTTTTTGGGGTAATGGTCCCGAGTGCAGAGCTGCCCGATGGGGTTTTCGTGGCTTTTGCTCCTGAAGCTTTGCCCTCTGCGACACCGGGCGCGCATTACACTGTGGTTGCGACGAAATCCGATCCCGCCGTAGTTATAGAGGAACCCAATCGCGACAACCCGTCGAAAGTGTACCTGTCGCTTCTGAACGTGGATGCAAGCGAGGCAACCTTGGCAGTTGCTGGCGGGGGCCCCGACATCATTTCAGGTGTCGGTACCGGACAAGCTGGTGCGCGTGGCGTGAACCCCATTTCTGTATCGCTGCAAGCCCGCGTGGACGGAATGGTCACCGAAGTGGATGTGGTTCTGCGCCGAAAGCAAAACCTGACATTCGTGACGCGCGCAAATGGGTCCGTCAAAGTGATCAACGATGTGTATGGCCCGGTGTTTGAAGGCGCAGCCAAGTGATTTTCGCATCCCACATTTTCATTTTCGGTTTTTTGCCGCTGTTTCTGGTCGTTTACTACCTTGTGCCGGTTCGCGCGCGATCTGCGCTGATCCTTTTGGCCAGTTACGCCTTTTACGGCTGGTGGCGCGTGGACTACCTCGCACTGGTGATGGCGATATCACTGGTCAGCTACGTCTCGGCCGACTGCGCTGTCAAAGCGGTCGGTATCCGGGCCCGGCGACGTGCGGTTGGTGTGGGTGTGTTTGTGATCCTGTCGGCCCTTGGGTACTTCAAGTACGCGACCTTTGTGGTCGGTATTGGCAGCGACGTCGATACGGCGTTTGGCGGCGCTGGCTTTGCGATTGATGCCATTATCTTACCGATCGGCATATCCTTCCTAAGCTTCCAGGCCATCAGCTACGTCATCGACGTGGCCCGTGGCGATGCCCCGCCTGCTCGAAACGTCATCGACTACATGGCCTTTGTATCGCTTTTCCCCCAACTGATTGCGGGACCTGTGCTGCGTTACAAAGATCTTGCGGATCAATTTGTCCATCGCGTGCACTCGGCGGAAAAGTTCACCCTTGGCGTCCGGCGGTTTGTCGAAGGGCTCGCGATGAAGTTGCTTGTCGCGGACACCGTGGCGCCGCTTGCAGATCGTGCTTTTGCTCTTGCTGACCCGACACTGGCAGAAGCCTGGTTGGGGGCGTTGGCCTATTCGATCCAGTTGTTGTTTGATTTTGCCGGTTACTCCTCGATGGCGATCGGTTTGGGCCTGATGGTGGGGTTCACCTTTGTCGAGAATTTCAACGCGCCGTATACCAGCACCTCGATCACCGAATTCTGGCGGCGCTGGCACATCAGCTTGTCGGCGTGGTTGCGCGACTACCTGTACGTGTCCCTTGGCGGCAATCGCCGCGGCAAGCTTGCCACCTATCGCAATCTCATGCTCACCATGGTTCTCGGGGGGCTGTGGCACGGTGCCAACTTAACGTTTATC
>CAWUIW010000016.1:0-23284 GCA_963922515.1 uncultured Rhodobacterales bacterium
TTGTTGCGCAAAGATGCGAAAGCCCGTGCCACACGTCGACGCGTAGACCGCGGTTGGATCACCTCGTCGATAAAACCGCGCTCGGCGGCGACGAATGGGTTTGCAAAGCGATCTTCGTAGTCCTTCGTGTGCTGCGCGATCTTTTCCGGATCCCCAAGATCGGCCCGGTGGATGATCTCGGTTGCGCCCTTGGCGCCCATGACTGCCACTTCGGATGTTGGCCAAGCATAGTTAAAGTCGCCCCGCAAATGCTTGGAACTCATGACAACATAGGCGCCGCCATAGGATTTGCGGGTGATCACCGTGACCTTGGGTACGGTAGCCTCGCCATAAGCGAACAACAGTTTCGCACCATGTTTGATCACGCCGTTGTATTCCTGACTTGTGCCAGGCAAAAAGCCGGGCACGTCGACCAGAGTAAGCAATGGGATCTCGAAGCAATCGCAAAAGCGCACGAAACGCGCCGCTTTCCGGCTGCTGTCGATATCTAGGCAGCCCGCAAGTACCATAGGCTGGTTGGCCACGACCCCGACTGTCTGCCCTTCGAGCCGGAGGAAACCAGTGATGATGTTCTTGGCAAAATCTTCTTGAATTTCAAAGAAGTCGCCTTCGTCGGCGAGCTTGTGAATAAGCTCTTTCATGTCATAGGGCGTATTCGGGTTTTCCGGGACCAGTGTATCCAGCGATGCCTCGATCCGCGCAGGATCATCGAAGAAGGGTCGAACCGGCGGTTTTTCCCGGTTGGACAAAGGCAAGAAATCCACAAGTCGGCGCACCTCAGCCAAAGCTTCAACATCGTTTTCGAACGCACCGTCAGCAACAGAACTTTTGCGCGTATGTGTTGATGCGCCGCCCAACTCTTCTGCAGACACTTGCTCGTTCGTTACGGTTTTCACGACGTCCGGGCCCGTCACAAACATGTAAGAGCTGTCTTTCACCATAAAGATGAAGTCTGTCATCGCCGGAGAGTACACAGCCCCTCCAGCACATGGGCCCATGATCACCGAAATCTGTGGCACCACTCCGGATGCAGCTATGTTGCGCTGAAAGACCTCGCCGTAGCCTGCAAGGCTGTCGACACCTTCCTGGATACGGGCGCCACCTGAATCGTTGATGCCGATCACAGGCGCGCCGTTTTGCATCGCCATATCCATGATCTTGCAGATCTTCATCGCGTGGGTCGCCGAGACCGAACCGCCCAGAACGGTGAAATCCTGGCTGAACACATAGACCTGACGTCCATTGATCGTGCCCCAGCCAGTGACCACACCATCACCGGCTGGCTTTTGATTTTCCATGCCAAAATCGGTGCAGCGGTGCGTGACAAACATGTCGAATTCTTCGAAGCTGCCTTCGTCCAACAGCAAATCGATACGTTCGCGGGCCGTCAGTTTGCCTCGGCCGTGTTGCGCCTCGATGCGCCGTTCGCCTCCACCCAGTCGCGCGGTGCCGCGCCGTGCGTTCAATTCATCAAGGATGTCTTTCATGGTCGGGACCCCTATTTCGATTTCCGTGATGTATAAGGCAATGCACAAGGAGCAGAAACGAATTTTGAGCAAATTTGCAAATTCATGTCTAAGTCTGATTGCAAAATTGCAAATTTGCTAATATCGCTTGAACCTGCAGGCGCCGACCATAGGTGCGGGCAATAGATTGGTTGCCATGACAAGTACTCCCACAGTCACATTCCTGAATCGAAAAACAGCGCCACATATCATGACGCTGATCTTGCTGTGCGGCGTGTCGTCATTAGCGATGAACGTGTTTTTGCCCAGCCTGCCGGGCATGACCGCGTATTTTGAAACCGATTACAGGTTGATCCAATTATCCGTAGCGCTTTACCTCGCCGTCAATGCGGGTTTGCAGATCGTGATTGGCCCGGTGTCAGACCAATTTGGCCGCCGACCGGTTATGTTGGCCGGGTTTGTGATGTTCCTACTGGCGACGCTGGGATGCATCTATGCCCCCAACGTCGAGGTTTTCCTGTTCTTCCGAATGTGCCAAGCCGTTGTCGCTGTCGGAATGGTTCTGAGCCGGGCCATCGTGCGTGACCTGTACGATCAGGACAAAGCAGCCAGCATGCTAGGATACATCACCATGGGCATGGCGGTCGTGCCCATGCTGGGACCGGCGGTGGGCGGAGTGCTTGACCAAGCGTTTGGCTGGCAGGCAAGCTTTTGGCTGTTGTTTGCGCTGGGATTGGCCATGCTTGTGCTGACTTGGGGCGACCTGGGCGAAACCAGCCGAACGGCCGGGCGCCCCCTGTCCGAACAGATCCGTGAGTACCCAGAGCTTTTGCGCAGCCCCCGGTTTTGGGGATACGCGTTGGCGTCCGGAATGGCGTCAGGCGCCTTTTTTGCCTATCTCGGCGGCGCGCCGTTTGTCGGGACAGATTTGTACAACCTGACGCCGGAAAGACTGGGGCTGTATTTCGGTGCGCCTGCTGTAGGTTACTTTGTCGGAAACTACCTGTCAGGCCGGTTTTCGGTGCGGGTCGGTGTGAACCGTATGGTACTTTGGGGCTGCATCTTGAACGCGACGGGCGTGGCCCTGTCCTTGGTTGTTTTCATGGCAGGCTACGGCAGCGCGGAAAGCTTTTTTGCATTCATGACCTTCGTCGGCCTGGGCAATGGAATGAGCATTCCAAACGCGACCGCTGGCATGTTGTCGGTGCGACCGCACCTCGCCGGCAGCGCGTCGGGGCTGGGGGGCGCGATGATGCTGGGATTTGGTGCGATCCTGAGTTCGCTCGCGGGTGCGATGTTGACGCCGGAAAGTGGCGCCTTTCCACTTCTTTACATCATGCTGCTGACCGCCGTGGGCGGGCTGATCGCAATTCTCGGAGTGTCGTATCGCGCGCGGCAACTCGGCCTGTAGCAAGATCGGTTTACTTCGCCTCCAGAGTTTGCAAACTAAGCCGCGACGCCAGCAAAATCGCAAATTCATGCCCAGCCAAAAGCTATATGCCGGAACAAAACTTCGCGAAATCCGTGCCCGCATCGGCCTGACACAAAAGGATTTTGCGACCAAGTTGGGGGTGTCCCTGCCCTATCTGAACCAGATGGAAAACAACAACCGGCCGGTCAGTACCACTGTGGTGCTGGCGCTGGCCGCCGAATTTGGCGTAGACGTCACCGAACTTTCAACAGGGGATAGCGAACGGCTGGTCAGCGATATGAGAGAGGCTTTGGCCGATCCGATCTTTGCCGAAGCCATGCCATCCACCGCCGACTTGCGCCTGACCGCCTCTAACGCGCCAGCTGTGGCGCGCGCATTTTTGGAATTGCACCGCAGCTATCGGCAAACCCACGAACGTCTCGCGTCGCTCGACGAAGCCCTTGGGCGCGAAGATGCCCGTGTGCAAGCCAGCCCTTGGGACGAAGTGCGCGACTTTTTCCACTATTGCGATAACTACATCGATGCGGTGGACCGCGCCGCCGAACGCTTTACCGGCCTTGTACCAGACGGGCCACGCATCGCCGCCCTTTCTGCAATGCACGCACAGGGCGTGCGCGTGGTACACACGGATATCGCCCCTTTGCGGTTGTACGATGCAGAAACGCGCACGCTGTCACTTTCGGTGCGATCCAGCCTGGAAACCCAGCTGTTTCAATTGCTGCTGCAAGTCGCATTGCTGACTCAGGACAAGTTGATCGAGGCGACGCTGGATCTGGCGCGGTTCCAAAGCAACGAGGCCCGTGCCATCGCCAAGATCGGGCTAGCCAACTACTTCGCCGGTGCTGCCTTGATGCCATATGGCGCATTTCTGGAGATGGCGCAGCAATGCCGGCACGACCTGGAGGTTCTGGGGCGGCACTTTGGCGCGTCCATCGAACAGGTGGCCCATCGCCTGTCCACGCTGCAAAGACCGGGCGCCAAGGGCATTCCGTTTTTCTTTGTGCGCGTCGACCAAGCCGGCACGATCACCAAACGCCACAGCGCGACGCGGCTGCAGTTTGCCCGATTTGGTGGAGCGTGTCCGTTGTGGAATGTTCACCGCGCCTTTGAAACGCCGGGCCACTTCCTGCGGCAACTGGCAGAAACACCGGACGGGATCCGCTACATCTCGATTGCGCGGGATGTTTCGAAACCCGGCGGCTCATTCGGCGCACCGGTGCGCCGCTACGCAATTGCGCTTGGCTGCGAGGTCGGACACGCCGGATCGCTGGTGTACGCCGACGGGCTCGACCTGGGCAATGCGGATGCCTTTGAACCGATCGGCATTTCGTGCCGCATTTGTGAACGCGCCGACTGCCACCAGCGATCTGTGCCGCCGCTGGAACGGCGGCTGACGATCAATACAGATACACGCGGCGTACTGCCCTACGAGGTGCGGTGATCACGCCGCGTTCAGAATCCGGCTGATTTCGTCTTTCAGTGCCATCCGGCGCTTGCGCATCTCGACCATGACCAAGTCATCAACCGGTTCCACATTTGTTTCAGCCCGGTGCACATTGCGGTTCACCTCGTGATACTCGGCGGCCAATCGCGCAAAATGCGCATCAGATTGCTTCAGGTCGTGAATGCGTTGCGTCGCCTCGGGAAAGTCTTCGGACAATTCGTGAGGGGTGTGCGACATGTGCTGCTCCATCCAGATTGTGTCTGTTGCCGTCAATCTATCCGTCGCTCCAGCCCGCGCCTTGACCGGGATCAAATCCTCTACCGCTGCGATGTTTCCCAGTCCGGATGGATCCACGGGGCAAAGTTCGAACGTGGCAAGGGATCGCGACCCAGGATATGGTCGCTCATCTTTTCCCCAACCATGATCGATGGGCCGTTCAGATTGCCATTGGTGATGCGCGGGAAAATGCTGCTGTCTGCCACCCGCAGCGCATCGACCCCGATCACCCGGCCTTGACCATCCACAACGGCGCCCGGATCATCCCGTTGCCCCATGCGACAGGTGCCACAAGGGTGATAGGCACTTTCGACATGCTCGCCGATGAATGCGTCCAACGCAGCATTGTCCTGTACGCTGGCACCCGGTTGTATCTCGTGCTTGACGAACGGCACAAAGGCATCTTGCGCAAAGATTTCACGGGTAAGTCGAATGCAGGTTCGAAAGTCCTGCCAGTCATCAGGATGCGACATGTAATTGAACCGGATCATTGGTGCGGACTTTGGATCAGCCGACCGCAACGTGACGGACCCGCGCGACTTGGATCGCATCGGACCGACATGCGCCTGAAACCCATGACCCTCGGCCGCAGCCTGACCGTCGTAGCGGACGGCAATTGGCAAGAAATGATATTGGATGTCCGGATAGGGCACACCCGCCTTTGACCGGATGAAAGCCGCGCTTTCGAATTGGTTCGATGCGCCCGGGCCTTTGCGCGTCAATAACCACTCCAATCCGACACGCGCTTTTCCGAACAAGTTCCAGTATTTGAACAGGGTGATCGGCTGGCTGGCCGCCATTTGAATGTAAAGCTCAAGATGGTCTTGCAGATTGGCACCGACACCGAGCCGGTCGGCAACCACATCAATACCGTGCTCCTTCAGATGTGCCGCGGGTCCCACGCCAGACAACATCAAAAGCTTGGGAGAGTTGATCGATGACGCCGCCAGGATGACCTCGCGGTTGGCCCGGATCACCTTGCGCCCGTTGGGCATATCCAATTCGATCCCAACGGCCCGACCGTTCTCGATCACCACGCGCCGCGCCAGTCCGCGCACCAGCGTGCAATTCTGGCGCTTGAGGGCAGGCTTGAGGTAGGCATTTGCAGCCGACCAACGCTGTCCGCGCCAGACCGTTTGCTCCATGGGGCCGAAACCCTCTTGCTGCGCGCCGTTGTAGTCCCCGGTGACCTGATAGCCCGCCTGACGCCCGGCTTCGACGAAGGCATGGAACAACGGGTTTTCCCGGGTTCCGCGGCTGACATGCAACGGGCCATCCTTGCCGCGCCATTCTGGATCGCCGCCTTGGCCGCCCGAATGCCAGTTTTCCATGCGCAGGAAATAGGGCAGCACATCGGCATAGGACCAACCATCGGCACCACTGTCTTGCCAATGATCATAGTCCATGGCGTGTCCGCGCACATAGACCATACCGTTGATGCTGGACGATCCGCCGATGACCTTGCCGCGCGGACAAGCCAGTCGCCGCCCGCCCAGGTGCGGTTCGGGTTCAGACTGATAGCCCCAATCGTACCGCTTCATGTTCATCGGAAAACTCAACGCGCCCGGCATCTGGATCAGTGGGCCCGCATCGGTTCCGCCAAACTCGATCACGATGACTGACGTCCCGGCATCGGACAGGCGGTGCGCCATGGCGCATCCGGCACTGCCTGCGCCAACGATCACAAAATCCGCCTCCATCAGGGATCAACCCGCATTCAGATACCCCACAAGCAAGGAGATGAAGGCGCCAACATGCACGACCATGATCGCTTTGTCCTTCCACATGACACCGACGGTAAACCACAAAACGATGCCGGCAAAAAACGCGTAGACGTTCCACGGGGTTATGTTGAGGCCGGTCATACCGTAGCCCACCAACTGAATCGCCGTGGCCACCCACTTTACGATATCCACTGGCGCCATGCGAGCGGTCGACCCTGCATCCGTCAAAACGGCGCCTCCAGATCGCCCATGCGCACATAGACCGATTTGACCTGACTGTAATGCTCGATCGCCGCCTTCGCGTTTTCGCGGCCCACGCCGGACATCTTCGAGCCACCAAAAGGCATTTCCACGGGCGCATCGTTGTATGTGTTGATGTAGCAAGTTCCAGCGGCAAACCCGGCGGCCACGCGATGCGCGCGCGACAGGTCGCGGGTGAACACGCCCGCCGCCAGACCAAACTCGGTATCGTTTGCCCGGGTCATGACCTCGTCTTCCGTGTCGAAATCCAAAACCGCCATCACCGGGCCAAAGATCTCCTCGCGCGCAATGGTCATGTCGTCGGTGACATCCGCAAAAACCGTTGGCTCAAGGTAAAATCCGTTGCGTTGCAGCCGGCGACCACCGGTAACCAGCCGCGCTCCGTCGTCGATCCCCTTGGCAATGTAGCCTTCCACGATTTCCATTTGGCGCGCACTGACAAGCGGCCCAAAACTGACCGCGGGATCCTGCGGATCGCCGATGACCGCGTGGCTCAGTCTTTCCGACAAACGATTCAGAAACGCCTCTTTGATCCCACGCTGCACAAACACCCGCGTTCCGTTCGAACAGACCTGTCCCGAGGAATAAAAGTTTCCAAGGATCGCACCTGCCACGGCGTTTTCCAGATCTGCATCATCGAAAATCAGCAAGGGTGACTTGCCACCCAGTTCCATGGTCACATGCTTGATACCCGCAGCGGCCGCCGCATAGACCTTGCGCCCGGTCGGGACAGACCCCGTCAGCGATACCTTGTCGACACGCGGGTCGGACACCAATGCGGCCCCAACGTCGCCCATGCCCTGCACAACATTGTAAAGTCCGGCCGGCAGGCCAGCCTCATGCAGGATTTCTGCCACTTTCAATGCGCAAAGTGGTGTGGTTTCCGACGGTTTGAAGATCATCGCATTGCCACAGGCAAGCGCTGGCGCGCCTTTCCAGCACGCGATTTGCGTCGGATAGTTCCATGCACCGATCCCGACACACAAACCCAGCGGCTCGCGGCGGGTGTAGGCCCAGTCACCGCCGGCCAATGGGATGTGCTCGCCCGTCAAGCTGGCTGCCAAACCGCCGAAATACTCCAGCGCATCCGCCCCGGAAGTGGCATCAACGACACTGGTTTCCTGAAACGGCTTGCCTGTGTCAAAAGTCTCCAAAACGCTCAGATCGTGGTTGCGTTCGCGCATGATGTCAGCCGCCCGCCGCAGGATGCGGCCCCGTTCTGTGCCGCTCATCGTGGCCCAGCTGGCTTGCGCCGACAAGGCCGACGACATCGCCTGATCCACGATCGCCGGAGTTGCAGCGTGCACGGTCGCAATCACCTCGCCCGTGGCTGGATAGACAACGTCGATCACCGCTCCAGCCGTATCTTCGACATAAACCCCATTGATGAAATGGCTTGCGATTGGCTGTGTTGGATAAGTCATGCTTGGAGTGGTCCAGTCTGTTGAGTGTTATTCACCGCGCGGAAATCGCTGTCGGTCTTCCAGATCGTTGAGGTCCATGTGGTTTCGCATATAGCGTTCGGATGCGCGCTGCAGCGGCTGGTAGTCCCATGGATAATACCCACCTTTGCGCAAGGCTTCATAAACCACCCAACGCCGGGCCTGGCTGGCGCGCACTTCGGCATCATAGGCCGCCAGATCCCACCGCGCCTCGGACTTGGCGCGCAGGGTCTGCAACGTGCCGGCATGCGCGGGCACGTCTGCAAGGTTAACCGTTTCATGCGGGTCAGCCTCCATATCGAACAACTGGTCTGGATCCAGCGCACATCGATTGTATTTCCACTTCCCGTACCGCAGCGACACAAGCGGCGCATACGATCCTTCTGCCGCGTACTCGATTGCGACGGGCGACGTACGGGGTTCGCCGGAAGACAGGGGCACCAGCGTTTCGCCGTCAGTCCATGGGGACACATCGTCCAGTGGAATGCCGGCCAAGTCACACAAGGTCGGCACGACATCTACGGTCGAAACGGGCGTCGTGATCCGACCGGCCGGCATTCCGGTGGCTGAGATCATCAGCGGGACCCGCGACGAGCCGTCATAGAAGCTCATTTTGAACCAGAGCCCACGTTCGCCTAACATATCGCCGTGGTCCGACAAGAACACGACAATTGCTTCCTGGCCGGTTTCTTCCAGCACCCTCAGAATCTCTCCGATCTTGTCATCGAGGTACGAGATATTGGCAAAATAGGCGCGCCGGGCACGGGAGATGTCGGTCTCGCCGATGGTGTAACTGCGCCAGTCGTTTGCATCAAAAATGCGTTGCGAGTGCGCGTCGTGCGCCGCATAGTCCATGGCCGCCACTTCGGGCTGGAGATGCGCGCAATCTTCGTACAGATCCCAATACCGCCGACGCGCGACATAAGGGTCATGCGGATGCGTGAAGCTGACGGTCAGCGCCCAGGGGCGCGTATCGGTCCCTCGGGCAAGATCGTACAATTTGGCCACGGCATGATGCGCAACCTCGTCATCATATTCGAGCTGATTGGTGATTTCCGCCACGCCAGCCCCCGTCACTGAGACCATGTTGTGGTACCACCAGTCAATCCGCTCTCCGGGCTTTCGGTAGTCCGGCGTCCAGCCGAAATCGGCGGGATAGATATCTGTCGTCAAACGGTCCTCGAACCCGTGCATCTGGTCAGGACCGACAAAATGCATCTTGCCGGACAGGCACGTGTAATAACCGGCGCGACGCAGGTGGTGGGCGTAGGTCGGAATATCCGATCGGAACTCGGCAGCATTGTCATACACGCCGGTGCGACGGGGCATTTGGCCCGACATGAAACTGGCGCGACCCGGTGCACATAGCGGCGATGCAGTATAGGTATTAGCAAATCGGGTTGACCTTTGCGCCAAGCCCGAAAGATTTGGTGTATGCAACCAGTCCGCCGGGCCGTTCGGGAACAGGGTACCGTTCAATTGGTCGACCATCAGGATCAGAATATTTGGTGCTGTCATGATGGTTCCAGAGTTTCCAAGCCCGGCGCAACGCTAGGAGCATTTATCAGGCGGCGTCAATCGCTGTCAGACTTTGGTTTGCGGCGGAGACGGCGTGATGGGCTGACGCTTCAAAACGGCCTCTCGCCATGTGATGAACGTGATCGATCCAAGGATCAAACACCCGCCGGTGACCACCCAGGTATCCACCGGTTCTGCGAAAGCAAGGGCGCCCAGCAAGGTTGCCCAGACCAATTGCAGGAACGTCACGGGCTGTGTCACGGTCAGGGGGGCCGCCTGGAAGGCTAGTGTCATCGTGTAATGCCCCGCGGTCGCAAAGCATGCGACTAAAAAGAACAGACCCAGCTCAGCAGCGGTCGGTGTTACCCAACTGGCAAGCGCAAATGGCGCCAGCACGAGGGTCACAAAAATCGACAACATGCCAACGACCACCGCGGGGCTGACCTCGTCAGAAACTCGCTTGGCCAGCATGTAGGATGCGGCAAACAGAACCGCGGTGCCCAACATGGCAATGTGGCCATCGTTGATCTCGCGGAAACCGGGTCTGAGAATGATCAACGCGCCAATCAGGGCGGCCGCCACGGCCGCGATCCGCCGCGCAGCCAGTTTCTCGCCCAGAAACAGCGCGGCACCAATCGTGACGTAAACCGGCGACAGGTAGTTCATGGCCGTGACCTCGGCCAGAGGAATGCGCGTCATGGCAAAGAACCACAAGATGACCCCCAAGCCGTGCACCAGACCCCTTGCGCCGAACATGGTCCAGGTTTTGACCGGAATACGCGCGGCCAAGATCGGTCGCAGCATGGGGATCAGGAACACAAGCCCCAGCACATACCGCAGAAAGGCGGACTCTGCGGGTGGAATGCGATCGCCGGCCAGCTTTACAAGCGCCGTAACAGCGACAAAGCACAAGCCGGTGACAAACATCCAAAAGATGCCGACAATCGGGCGTTGTGGGGGAAGACTGACCATGCGCTGCTTAGACACGCTGCCAGATCACAGCGCAAGTGATTCACATGACAAGTAATTTCGCTGCGATTCCCCACATCGTGACTCCAATGATCACGTCCAGCACTTGCCAGGCGCGTGGGCGAGCAAAAACCGGAGCCAGAGCGCGGGCTCCGAATCCAAGCCCAAAGAAGAAGACAAAACTTGCCAGCACCGCGCCAGACCCAAACGCAACCCGGGGCGAATACTGCGCAGAAATCGAACCAATCAGCACAACAGTGTCCAAATACACATGCGGGTTGAGCCATGTGAAAGCCAGGACCGTCAACAGGGTCCGGCTCAGACTTGATTGATCGTCGCCTGCAGCTTCAAGTGCGCTTCCGCCTTTCCAAGCACTGACAAAGTTCGTTGCACCATACCATATCAGAAAAGCCGCACCGCCATACCGCATCACCGGTTCGAACCACGGGATGGCAGACGCAAGTGTGCCAAAGCCTGCGATGCCCGCGATGATCAACACGGCATCAGACAGCGCGCATGTAGCGCAAACCGCGAATACGTATTGGCGCCGCAAACCTTGGCGCAAAACGAACGCATTTTGCGCGCCGATCGCAAGGATCAGGCTGAAACCAAGCAGAAAGCCTGACACTGCAGCGTTTATCATCTTGTTCCCTCATCCGTGACCGAACAAGAATTGACTACGCCACCGCTACTTCTTAGTCTAATTAAGATTTCTCTTCTAAATTAAGGCCGGCTAATGAAGTTTGATCCCGCCCAACTCTCTGCAGTGGCTGCAATCTTGCGGCTTGGCAGCTTCGAATTGGCAGCTGCAGAGCTGGGGGTTACTCCGTCTGCAATTTCGCAGCGGATCAAGGCACTAGAAGAAAAACTCGGCACAAATCTGATCATTCGCGGCACGCCATGCTCGGGCACGCCCATGGGCACGCGACTGGCCAAGCACGCAGAAGACATTGGTTTGCTCGAGGCTCAGTTGAAACGCGAGCTTTCGTTGGAAAGTGATGGTGGCGTGGCTCGCATTCGCATCGCTATCAACGCGGACAGTCTTGCAACATGGATCATGTCTGCCTTGGCGAGCGTTGATGATCTGCTGTTTGACGTGGTCATCGACGACCAAGATCACAGCGCTGAATGGCTGCGAAACGGATCCGTCAGCGCGGCGGTCACGGCCGGTGGCAATGCCATCAGTGGATGCGACCGCTTTGAGCTTGGGAGCCTGCCCTATGTGGCGACCGCAAGCCCAAGGTTCATTTCCAAATGGTTCCCGCATGGTGTGACCGCGGATGCGCTGGCCGTTGCCCCGTGTCTTGCCTTTAACGCCAAGGACATGTTGCAGCACAACTGGATCGAACAAGAAACCGGGGTGCGTCTGACACCGCCCACGCATTTCATCCCATCAACACACGGGTTCGTGGATGCTGTGCGGAATGGGCTTGGCTGGGCGCTCAACCCGGAACGATTGGTGCGCGGGCCGATCCGCAACAATCGGCTGCAGCGCATCGGTCACACCCCAGAGTACCAAGTGCCGCTGGACTGGCAGGTTAGCCGGATCATGGGAATCGCGCTGGAACCATTGACAGCGGCCATTCGCAACGCCGCGGCTGAAACACTGGTGCCATAGGCAATTGCGCATCAAAGAGTGATCCAAAAGCACCGGTCGCGCGTTTCCTATAGTGAGCACGCAGCCGGAAGGTCGACAATGCCTCGCTTCAACACACGCTTTGACTTGTCCATCCGGGACATGGAATTGATCGAAACAGCTTTGCAAACGTGCAAAAAAGAGCTTTCACTACAGCGCCTTGCGATGTTGTCGTCGCATGACGGCGACACGTCCGATGCTGTGGCAAAACTGAATGCCGAATTGGTAGATTTACACGACTTGATGGGTCGGCTTCACAATCAAAAGGTGTTCTATCGGCCGGATGCAGTTCAGTCCGACGTGCCGTATGTCAGCGGCTAAATCAGAGTTGGCTCATCACGTCGTCTGACGCTTCGAAGTTCGACGTCACACGCTGCACATCGTCATCATCTTCGAGTGCATCGATCAGCTTCATTAGCTTTTGCATGCCGTCCAGATCCAGCTCGGTTGTGGTGGTCGGCTTCCATATCAATTTTGTGCTTTCGCTTTCGCCCAGTTCAGCTTCAAGCGCGGTCGAGACATCGTTGAAATCCGTGTCGGCACACCAAATGATGTGGCCGTCTTCACTGCTTTCGACGTCTTCCGCGCCGGCTTCGATCGCGGCCATCATCACCGTATCCGCATCAGCAACATCAGCAGGATAGGTTACCTCGCCCTTGCGTTCGAACATGAACCCGACCGACCCGGTTTCTCCAAGGTTGCCGCCGTTCTTAGAAAACGTCGATCGGACCGTCGACGCGGTGCGATTTCGGTTGTCCGTCATCGCCTCGACAATCACGGCCACGCCGTTCGGGCCGTAGCCCTCATAGCGAATCTCTTCATACTCATCGCCCTCGCCCGCGACCGATTTCTTGATGGCGCGTTCGATGTTGTCTTTGGGCATCGACTGTGACTTGGCTTCCTTGACCGCCAAGCGCAAACGGGGGTTTTTTTCTGGATCCGGATCTCCCATTTTCGCGGCGATCGTGATCTCTTTCGACAACTTAGAGAACAGCTTGGCGCGCACGGCATCCTGCCGTCCTTTGCGGTGCTGGATGTTTGCCCATTTGGAATGGCCGGCCATGGTGTGCTCCGTCTTGTCGGGTCGTCTGAATCTGCCCAGTTCTATAGGCCAGAGCCCCCATTAAGAGCAAGACTGGCCGCACCATCTGTGCGCATACGCATGGGACGTGCGCGGGAGTCTGCAATGCAACGTGCATCAATGCGGCCTACCCTTGAGCCCAGAAAAGGAGAGTCGACAGCATGGGCGTCATGATAAACGGGATGTACCACGCGGATGATCCGGGGCCGGATACCACGCTGGATGGCGAATTCCGGCGCGGGCAAAGCTCGATCCGACACTGGATTGGCACCGGGACTTTTGCCCCCGATCTGGGCCGCTATCACCTGTATGCCGCGTGGAATTGCCCGTGGGCGCACCGCGCGCTGTTGACCCGGGCCGTTCTTGGTTTGCAAGAACAAATCTCGGTCAGCTACGCGCGCCCGAACCGAACTGAAAACGGTTGGGTGTTTGACACGCAAGGTCCCTATACCGACCCTGAATTGGGCGTCAGCGCGCTGCACGAGGTTTATGCGCGCCAAACCCCAAGCTACACCGGGCGCCTCACAGTACCGGTGCTGTGGGACCGGACAACAAAACAGATCGTTTCAAACGAAAGCGCAGACATCATTCGCATGCTCGCGCAGGAGTTCGATGCGGGCCGTCGGCTCATCCCAGACCAGCACATGGAAGAGATCGAGGCATGGAACGCATTGATCTACCCAAGCTTCAACAATGGCGTTTATCGGGCCGGGTTTGCCCGCACGCAAGAGGCTTATGATCGCGCAGTGACAGAGGTGTTCGATACGCTGGACAAGCTGGATCAACACCTTAGCGACAACACCACGCTGGTTGGCCACATGCTGACCGAGGCTGACATCCGTTTGTTCCCAACATTGGCCCGCTTTGATGTCGCCTATCACTACGCCTTCAAATGTAACATTGGAAAGATCAGTGATTACAAAAATTTGTGGGACTATGCCCGCGCGATCTATGCTGTACCGGGCGTCGCGGAAACCGTGGATTTCATGATTTACAAACACGGGTACTTTTCCAAGTCACCGCTACGAAACCCTTTGGGCATTGTCCCTATGGGACCGGTGATCGATTGGACGGCACCAGCAAACCGCAGGATCGCATTCTGACTGTTCAACATGGTCCGGTCTTTCTAGGCTGGTCCCATGACGACGGATCAGATCATCCTCTTTTCTCTGTTCGCCACTGTCTTCGGCCTGCTTCTGTGGGGACGTATCCGATACGACATCGTGGCGTTTGCGGCCTTGATGGCGGGCGTCGTCTTGGGCGTTGTTCCATCTGATGCCGCGTTTTCGGGCTTTGGCCACCCGGCGACATTGGTGGTGGCGCTTGTGCTGGTCGTATCCGCGGGCCTTGTCCGGTCGGGCGCAGTGCTATTGATGACCCGCACCTTGGTGGATGCATCGCGCCCGTTGGGTCAGCACATTGCATTGATGGGCGGTGTCGGCGGTGTTTTGTCGGCCTTCATGAACAATGTGGCGGCGCTGGCGCTGCTGATGCCCGTGGATTTGCAAACAGCTCGAAAAGCCGGGCGCAGCGCGGGTCTGAGCCTTATGCCACTGAGTTTTGCGACGATCTTGGGAGGCATGGTCACACTGATCGGCACGCCGCCGAACATCATCATCGCATCGATCCGCGAAGACGCACTCGGCACACCGTTTCGGATGTTTGATTTTGCCCCGGTCGGCGGCGTGGCCGCGTTGGCCGGCCTCGCCTTTGTTGCCTTAGTCGGATGGCGACTGATCCCCAGCCGCGAAACCACAAGCGCTGATCTGGCCTCGTTTGGCCAATACATTTCGGAACTCACAATCCCCGATGGCTCAAAGCACATCGGAAAGCGGGTGGCCGAAATCGATGAAGACGCTGAAAAGGCCGATGTCGCCATTCTTGGGCTCGTACGCGACGGCAAACGCAGGTTTGGGCGCGCTCGAAATGCCACGCTCGAGGCGGGCGATACGCTGGTACTGGAAGCCGCGCCTGAAGCCTTGGACGAGTTTCGCGCTGCCCTTTCGCTCGATTTTTCAGATCCAAAACGTCAAGAGCATTTGACGGCAGCTGGCGACGGGCTGGAAGTTGTCGAGGTCGTGGTGCCGGAAACGGCGCGCATCGCGGGCAAGTCCGCGCAATCGCTGGGATTGGCATGGCGTCAGCGCACCGTACTGATGGGCCTGTCGCGAAAAGGCAAACCCGTGCGCACACGGGTGCGTCAAACGCAGGTTCAGCCGGGCGACATTCTACTGTTGCTGTGCCCGGCCGGCACCGCGGCGCATGTGACCGATTGGCTCGGCTGCCTGCCGCTGGCAGAGCGCGGATTGAATGTGACAGCAGACGACAAGGTGTGGTTGGCCATCGCGTTGTTTGCGGGCGCTGTTTTGGCTGCGAGTTTCGGGCTGCTGTACTTGCCGGTCGCCCTTGGCATCGTGGTAGTCGCCTATGTTCTCACAAAGATCCTGCCCATAGCCGAACTCTATACCCATATCGAATGGCCGGTCGTCGTCTTGTTGGGCAGCATGATCCCGCTTGGGGCGGCGTTGGAGCAATCCGGAGGTACCGAACTGATAGCCGGCGGCTTGGTGGCGTTGACGGAAGGATTGCCAGCGTGGGCGATCCTAACGGTCTTGATGGTTGTGACGATGACCCTGTCCGATGTGCTGAACAACACCGCCACGACCATCGTGGCTGCGCCGGTCGGCATTCAAATGGCAACCTCGCTGAACGTCTCCGCCGACCCGTTCCTGATGGCCGTGGCCGTCGCGGCATCGGCTGCTTTTCTCACGCCGATCGGGCACAAGAACAACACACTGATCCTTGGTCCCGGGGGATATGGATTTGGCGATTATTGGCGCATGGGCCTGCCGCTGGAAATCCTGATCGTGGCCGTGTCCATACCCACCATCCTGATTGTATGGCCACTCTGACCCTACGGCAACGCAGGTATGCCGTTGTCAGGACCCGCGACAGGGGTCTAGGTTCGGTCAAATTGCGAAAGGGAGGCGCCAATGGATATTCTGATCGAAGTGGCTCTGCCGCTTTCATTGGCGATCATCATGTTGTCGTTGGGACTTGGCCTGGGGTTTGAAGATTTTGCCCGCGTGGCCCGAAGAAGCCGGGCATTTCTGATCGGTGCACTCGCCCAGATCATCATTTTGCCAGTCATCGCGTTCTGCGCGCTGCAACTCGTAGCTTTACCCCCAGAGCTTGCGGTGGGCGTTATGTTGCTGAGCTTCTGCCCCGGCGGGGTCACCAGCAACATTCTTTCGAAACTCGCCAAGGGCGACGTGGCCCTTTCGGTTTCCCTGACAGCGGTGATCAGCCTGCTGAGTATTCTGACTGTACCGCTGCTGACGGCTTGGGCCGTTACACATTTCATGGCCGCAGATGCCCCGGACGTGAACATCACAAGTCTCGCAATCGCCATGTTCCTGATCACGACCCTGCCAGTTTTGATAGGCGTTCTGGTCCGCCAGACGGCGCCACGCTTTGCAACCCGGATCGAACCCGGTTTTGCAAGGCTGGCGACGGGCTTGTTCGTGCTTTTGGTGGTCGCCGCCCTTGCCACGAACTGGCAGTTGTTCATGGACAACTTCGCCGTGCTGGGCGGCATCCTTGTCGGGCTGAACATCCTGCTCTTGGCCGTCGGTTATGGCATCAGCGCCACAGCCGGACTGACCCCCAAGGAGCGCAAAACCGTTGCGATCGAGGCTGGCATTCAAAACTCTGCCCTTGGCATCACACTGGGCGGACTTGTCGCCGTTTCGACAGATGGGTTCAGCGCGTTTGCCTTGCCCGCCGGGGTTTATGGCATCACCATGTACGCCGTGGCGCTGCCATTTATCCTCTGGGCGCGCGGTCGTTGAGGGGAGCACTATGGATAGCGCGGATGTGATTATCGTTGGGGGTGGGCTGGCCGGGCTGGCCGCAGCAGCTGAGCTTGGTGACCGCGGCAAACAAGTCATCCTCCTTGATCAAGAACCCGAGCATTTCCTGGGTGGGCAAGCCTTTTGGTCGCTTGGTGGATTGTTCATGATCGACACACCGGAACAGCGGCGGATGGGGATCAAGGACAGCCGCGCTTTGGCCTTGAACGACTGGATGGGCAGTGCGCAGTTTGATCGCACCGAAGATGACTGGCCGCGCAAGTGGGCCGAAGCCTATATTGATTTCGCGGCGGGTGAGATGCGGCCCTGGCTGCACCAAATGGGCTTGCGGTGGTTTCCGGTTGTCGGATGGGCCGAACGCGGCGGATCTTATGCCAACGGTCATGGAAACTCCGTACCTCGTTTTCATATCACGTGGGGCACCGGCCCGGGGTCGATCGAACATTTTGTGCGCCGCACGCGCGAACACGAAAAGGCCGGACGTATCAGTCTCCGTTTTCGTCATCAGGTTGACCGGATCATCATGGAAAACGGTGCCGCAAAAGGCGTTGCCGGTACGCTTCTGGCCGAAGACGCGGCAGATCGCGGGCAGAAAACCAACCGCGATGTGGCCGGCGATTTCGAGATCCACGCCCCATCGGTCATCGTGACATCGGGCGGGATCGGCGGCAATTTTGAAATGGTTCGCAAGAACTGGCCGCGTGACCGTTTGGGAGAACCCCCAAAAGATATGGTTGCCGGGGTTCCGGCCCATGTTGACGGGCGCATGATCGACATTTCCACTGCCGCCGGTGGCCATCTGATCAACAACGACCGCATGTGGCACTACACCGAGGGCGTCAAGAACTGGGATCCGATCTGGCCCAATCACGGCATTCGCATCTTGCCGGGTCCATCCTCTATGTGGTTTGACGCCATGGGGGAACGCCTTGATCCTCCGTGCTTGCCGGGCTTTGACAAGCTGACCACTCTGCGCGAAATCCTTAAGACAGGGTACGAATACAGCTGGTTTGTGTTGACCCAAAAAGTGATCAAGAAAGAATTCGCTTTGTCGGGGTCAGAGCAGAACCCGGATTTCACCTCGAAAAGCTGGGCCGAGGTGATCAAGCAACGGATCTTGTCTGGATCCAAGGCCACCGCGCCGGTTGAAGCATTCAAGGATCGCGGCGAGGATTTTGTGGTTGCGCGTTCCTTGCCGGACCTGATCCGGGGCATGCATCAACTCGATGGCGGTCTCGTCAATGCCGCACGACTGGAAGCGCAAATAAAGGCGCGCGATGCTCAGATCGACAACCCGTTTTCAAAGGACGCGCAGGTCATGGCGATCCATGCCGCGCGGAACTATCGCGGCGACCGATTGATCCGCACCGCGACCCCACACAAGTTTCTAGATCCTGCCAACGGCCCCTTGATCGCCGTCAAACTCCATGTCCTGACAAGAAAGACGCTGGGGGGTCTTCAAACCAACCTGGAGAGCCAGATGGTCGGCGCGGACGGTCAGATCGTGCCCGGTTTGTTTGCCGCGGGTGAGGTCGCCGGATTTGGCGGCGGCGGGTATCACGGCTACAACGCCCTTGAAGGCACGTTTCTCGGCGGTTGCATATTCTCAGGCCGCAATGCGGGGCGTTCAACCGCAATTGCGTAGTTGTCATCCACAGAATGGCTTCCCAGGTCAGGAGAAGATCAGATGAGACGTCCCACTTTTACCTATCTGGCCACCGCTGCAGCGGTGATTGCCCAATGCACGCCGTCACAAGACCCACAGCCCACTGATCTTGCAAACCCGGCAGCGACATTCTGCCTTGACCAAGACGGGACATACGATATCCGCGACAACGCAGACGGTCAGGTCGGCATCTGTGTTTTGCCCGACGGTGCCGAGGTCGACGCGTGGAGTTACTATCGCGAAAACACCCAATAATCCGTCGAACCGGCTATAGCGGCCAGATGAACGGAATGAGGGCAGAGGCCAGCAATCCAACACTCAAGTTGAGCGGTATGCCGACCTTCATGAAATCGGTGAAGCGGTACCCGCCGGGTCCATAAACCAGCATGTTGGTCTGGTATCCGATCGGCGTTGCAAAAGATGCAGATGCCGCCACCATCACGGCCACGACAAGCGGGCGGGGGTCAATCCCCATCGCGCCTGCCAGTCCAATGGCGATCGGCGTCACAACCACGGCCACCGCGTTGTTGGATACCAATTCGGTCAATATGGATGTGAGCAGATAGATGGCCCAAACCACAAGAAAAGGTGGCAACATGCCCAATGCCGGCGCAACCGCTTCCACGATCAGTCGTACGGCACCGGAACTATCCAAGGCCGCTCCGATCGCCAGCATAGAAAAAATGAGAGCCAGCAAGCGCCCATCAATGAAAGAAAACGCCTCGTCCGCATCGATGCACCGCGTCACAAGCACTATCGAAACAGCCACTATTGCCAGTAGAAGAATAGGCGCAACGCCCACCGCGGCCAAGGCCACAATGCCAAACAGAGCGGCGACCGCGATGGGCGCGTGGCTGCGCCGAAAGGCACGCTCTGATGGTTGGGACACATCCACAAGATCCATGTCAGCAGCCAATCGCTGTATATCGGCCGGTGCCCCTTCCAGCAGCAAGGTGTCGCCAACGCGCACGACCAAATCATCGATCTGGCGCCCGATGTTCTGGTTCCGGCGGTGAACGGCGAGTGTGTACACACCGTATCTCCGACGAAGCCGCATGGATCCCAGGGTACGGCCCACCATACGACAGCCCGGTGTGATCAGGACCTCGACCGTCGCCGTCTCAACGGCAGAAACCTGATCGACCCGTTTGAGGGACTTGGTGCGTTGCAGACCAAGCAGCTCCGTCATTTGCGTGCGCAGAACAACCCGGTCGCCTACCTGCAACTCGACGCCCTTCAAACTCCGCCGCAGGGATGTATCGCCGCGGATCACGTCGATCAGGCGGACGCCTTCACGCTTGAACAGCTGAACGCCCGTCACTTCGCGCCCAATCAGGTTGGAGTCTGGTGGAATAACTGCTTCGGTGAAGAACTTCTTGCGCTCATTGTCGCCCAGCAGATCCGCCATACTTTCCCGGTCCGGCAATATCCGCGGCGCAACAAAGCGCAGGTACACCATCCCCCATGCCACCACAGCGATGCCCAGCGGGGTCACCTCGAAAATCGTAAAGGGCTCAATCCCTTGTGCGCGCGCCACACCATCGACCAACAGGTTTGTCGAGGTCCCGATCAGCGTTAGCGTGCCGCCCAAGATCGCCGCATAACTAAGGGGTATCAGCATCTTGCTGGCCGTCACGCCAAGGGTGCGGGCAATCTGAATGACAACCGGGATCATCACGACGACCACGGGCGTGTTCGACACAACGGCCGACGCGATCACAACGAATCCAATTAGCAACGCGATGGCACGACGGGGGTTGGTTTCGGCTTGGCGTTGCGCCACCGACGTAAAAGCCTCCAGCGCGCCGGTCCGCACCAGAGCCCCCATGATCAGAAACATGGCAGCGATCGTCCAAGGAGCAGGGTTTGCCAGAACCGGCAGTGCCGCGTCATAGGGTAATATACCGGTCACCAGCATCAAGGAGGCGCCAGTAACGGCAACAACCTCGGTCGGAAAAATCTCGCGCAGAAAGGCGACGAACATGAGACCGACGATCACCAGCGCGAGAATGGCTGTCCCGGTTTCAGACAAAGGCAAGACGTTTATCAAAATGTCAGAAATCCGTTTTGTCTGCGCGACCAATTCACTGCTCTAGGCGGCATCCTCGCCGATTGGCGCCGGAGCGGCAAGCGTGTCTTTCTTCTTGGGTTGCACGAGGAACACACCACCGAGGATGAGCAGCATGGCTGCCCAGATAAAGGGCGAGTAGCTTTCCCCGAGAAGAAGCATCGCCCACACCACCCCGAACCCTGTCACCGCATAGCTCACCTGAATCGCGAAAACCGGTCCCGCGCGTCCGACCAACCAGACATAAGCCGTATAGACGATGGCATGTATCACCGAGGCCCCAATCAGCGCGTAGTCGGGGGCCGTCCAAGGCGGGAAGGGCGAAATGAACTGTCCAGTAGCGATGGCCAAGGGCAGCGTTACCACCGCACCGAACAAGGAGGCGCCGAACAGCACCTGGATCGGATCAAGGCCGGCTGTGCCCCATTTGGCGACATAGTTGCCTTCGAACGCGTAGCAAAGCGGCGCCACCAGAGCGAGAGGGATCCAAGCCAGCATCGCAGGGTCCGGCAAACTGGCGTCAGGCAAAACCAGCAAAAGGACTCCGACCAGCCCAACCGCCAGACCGGCAAACCGGCGCAAGTTGAAACGCTCCAGTTGCAAGGCAAGCGCAATCGGAAACGCAATCATTGGAATAATGGACAGCAGAATGGAAATCACGCCGGACGGTAGCTCGCGGATCGCCTGGTATGATGCGGAGTTCGGCACAATGGTTCCGATCAGCGCGATCACGGCGTAAACACCCAGCTGCGCGCGGCTCAGACCAAGGCGTTTGCCGCGCAGTGCTGAAACCGTGCCCAATACGACGGCAGAGATGAGCAGCTGCCAGAAAATCAGACCGAAATGTCGATACCCCTCGCTGACCGCGATTTTGGACAGCGGTTGTGTGGCCCCCCACCCTGCACCCATCGCGAGAAGAATGCAGGTGTAAAAGGCCAGCTCGCGCCGCGTCACGGTAGGGCCTGTTGCAAGCGCCCGCCAAGTCGCACCATGTGGATTTCTTTCGCCAACCCGGTGCGATCATCCGTTTCGACAAAAACGCCGGACAAAGTTGCGTCCCCCAAGGCCGGGGTAAATCGGCCCTTTGGCATACCCGTTACAAACCGGCGCATGGGCTCGGCCTTGTCCATTCCAATGACGGAGTTGTAGTCGCCACACATGCCCGCATCTGTCAGATACGCGGTGCCGCGTGGCAGCACTTGGGCATCGCTGGTTGGAACATGCGTGTGGGTGCCCACAACAAGGCTTGCTCGGCCGTCGCAGTAGTGCCCAAACGCCATTTTTTCCGAAGTCGCTTCGCAATGTACATCAATGATGATCGCTTGCGCCTGGCCACCCAGAGGAAAGGTTTTCAACGCGGTATCAAGCGCAGAAAATGGATCATCGAAAGGGCGTTTCATAAAAACCTGGCCCAGAACCTGCACCACCAGAACCTTGCGGCCGCCGCTGGCAGCAAAAAGCCGATGCCCCCGGCCCGGTGCGCCCTTTGCGAAGTTCAAGGGCCGCAAAATGCGCGCGTCTTGTTCGATCGCCTGCATCATGTCGCGTTGATCGAACGCATGATCGCCGAGGGTCACGCAATCGGCGCCCGCATCAAAAATCACCTTGGCATGGTCGCCAGACAAACCCATGCCGCCGGTGGCGTTTTCCCCGTTCACGACAATGAAGTCGAGTTTCAGGTCTTGGCGAAGGCGGGGCAGATGCTCTGATATGGCCGCGCGCCCTGCACGGCCCATGACATCACCCAAAAACAAACATCTCATGCCGTGGTCGTAGGGCCTGCCCCAACAGGTGACAAGAGTTTGTGAAGCTAGTCAGCGCTTTTCCGGCGTTATCACGGCCGCTTCCGTCACGATCAGATCCAGCGGCTGATCGGTGGGCTCAAGCGGCAAAGCCTGAGCTTCTTGTACCGAATAGGCGAAGCCAATAGCCATTGTAGGACGCTTGGTGCGCAGCTGTTCCAGAGTGCGGTCATAAAACCCGCCACCGTAGCCAAGACGCTCACCAAATCGATCAAATGCTACCAAAGGCACCACAACGATCTCTGGATCGAAAAAGTCATCGACCGCAGGCACCCGTGCACCAAACGGGCCGTCGCGCAGCGCGCAGTCTGGTTCCCACCGGGAAAACAAAAGCGGCTGCGACTCGCCTTGGATGACAGGTACGCCGACCGGGCCGTGGGCTGCGGCCTCGGCCATCGCCGGCAATGGATCAATCTCGGTTCGGATCGGCATGTAGCCTGCAATGGGCACACCGCGGAAGCCGGCCAGCACGGCACTCAGGGGGCCGCTTGACGCGACAAGCCCGGCGGTATGGGCGATCTTTCGTCGGGCAAAAGCCGCTTGTCGCGCCGCCTGCTTCTGGGCCGCAAGACCGCTCATAGCAAAACAAGGCTCGCAAGACCGAGAAAGGCGAAAAATCCCATCAGA
>CAWUIW010000017.1:0-23238 GCA_963922515.1 uncultured Rhodobacterales bacterium
CCACAGGCGGCGTGGGCAGCTTTCGCGCTCTAGAACTGGTACTCTACGCGCAATGAGCCAACGATTTGACCCTCTTCCTGCGCCTCGAATTCCTTACCCAGATATGTCAGGCCGTAAAAGGCCGACAACCCATCCCCTTGCCAGTGCAGGCCCGCCCGCAACCGGTTACGACTGTCTGTCAACTCGTAGCCCCGGTCTTCTGGCAAGTACACGCTGTCCGCGACATAAGAGACATCGCCCCCAACAAGGAACGAAAACCCTGCATTGGGATCCCGAATGACCCGGTAGCGATGCCCTGTCGTCACTTCGCGCGCCATCAGGTCACCCAGCCCGAAAGCGCCGAAAGTGACATCCGCACCGATCCGAACCATGGTTTCGTCACCGGCTCTGAGTTCGGCGAATGGCCGCACTTGTGTAACATCACCAAAGGTCAGGTTCTGTCCAATTTCTGCAACAAGCGTCGGACGAACGGCGTTGCCGATCTGGGCGTTCAGAACTTCGTCACTGGGTTCAGGCGCATCGATCAACCTGTGGAACCATGCTTGAAAACCATCCAAGTTTGTTTGCGGACCAATGACATTCACGTCAACGCCCACGGCATATTCCAGTTGCCCGTAGCTTGCATGGGTGTGCAATCCAAACGCCAACGTTCCGGCCCACGGCCGGTCATCGGTATCGAGACGTTTCAGATCATCTGGCTGGAGAATCTGTGCACTCAGCCGGAATTCCAGCAATTCGCCAAATTGCGATGGGGGCACGCCGGACCAGTCATATCCCCAGACCCGAGAGCTTGTAATCGAACCTGTCCGCCACCTGTCTTGCCCATCGCCAAACAGGTCATTAGTGATCAAGCGACCGTATCCAAGCCGCACGCGCCGCGATGGACCATCAAAGGGGTTGGCTGTGGACTGCGCCACATTTGACGGCTCCCGGTCAGACGCCATCAAGGGCGACTGTGCTTTCACGGGGGCGATCACCGTCAACGCGGCCGCACCGGCCAACGCAAAGTATCGCAGCATGTTGTGGTCCTGCTCTTGGTTCCCCCCCAAGCGCAGTGTCTTTCTACACAGTATAGATGTCCCGCGCTAGGCCAGATCGTATCCGGCACCGCGGTTTTTTCCGATTGTCCAAAGTTGCGTCAGAAGCGCATCGCGCCGCATCAGCCGCATTTGCTGTACCCGCAGGCACCACATGTCATGCATCCTTCGACCATCCGCATTTCAAACTGGCCGCATTGAGGACAGGCCGCACCGCGTGATGTTTCAGCATTCACTACCTGTGCTTTAGGATCGGACTTCAGCCCCATCCCTTCTCCTTCGATAAAGCCAATGGATATCATGTGCCGCTCGATCACACCGCCAATTGCAGCGAGAATAGAGGGGACGTACTTGCCCTGCATCCACGCCCCACCGCGCGGATCGAACACCGCTTTCATTTCTTCCACCACGAAGGACACATCGCCGCCGCGGCGGAACACGGCCGAGATCATGCGGGTCAGGGCAACGGTCCAGGCGAAGTGTTCCATATTCTTGGAATTGATGAAAACTTCGAAAGGCCGGCGCCGCCCCGCGACAACAATGTCATTGATCGTAATGTAAATCGCGTGTTCGCTGTCGGGCCATTTCAATTTGTACGTGTTGCCTTCCAATGATTGTGGTCGGTCCAACGGTTCGGACATGTAGATCACATCGCCCCCATCCGATGCCTGGTCGGGATGTTCTCCCGGTGCGGCGTCTGTGCTTTCGCTGACACTCAGAACGCTGCCAGTCACCGCATTGGGTCTATAGGTCGTGCATCCTTTGCAGCCGCTGTCCCAAGCTTGCATGTACACGTCTTGAAACGCGTCAAAACTGATGTCTTCCGGACAGTTGATTGTTTTCGAAATCGAACTGTCGATCCACTTTTGCGCTGCGGCCTGCATTCTGACATGGGCCGACGGGTCCAGCGTCTGGGCATTGACGAAATGGTCCGGCAAAGCACGATCGCCATACTTGTCACGCCACATCTGCACAGCGTAATCGACAACCTCTTCTTCGGTGCGAGAGCCGTCTTTCTGCAAGACCTTGCGTGTGTAGGCGTAAGCAAACACCGGCTCGATGCCCGACGACACGTTGCCTGCATACAAGGAAATGGTGCCCGTCGGCGCGATCGAGGTCAAAAGAGCGTTGCGAATGCCATGGGTCCGGATAGCCTCACGCACATCTTCGTCCATGTCGCGCATCGCGCCGCTGGCCAGAAAACCGTCGGCATCGAAAAGCGGGAAGGCGCCTTTTTCCTTGGCCAATTGCACCGACGCCAGATAGGCGGCGCGGGCGATGGCGTGCAACCAGCGCTCCGTCTGGCGCGCCGCTTCGTCCGATCCGTACCGCAGGCCCAGCATCAACAATGCGTCGGCCAATCCGGTCACACCCAGCCCGATCCGGCGCTTGTTCCGGGCTTCGGCAGCCTGCTCGGGCAACGGAAATTGCGATGCGTCCACAACATTATCCATCATCCGCACTGCGGTGGCCACCAGATCCTGAAGCTGGGAGTCGTCCAAAGCAGCGCCACTTTCAAATGGTTCAACGACCAATCGCGCCAGGTTGATCGAACCCAACAAGCACGCCCCATAAGGAGGCAAAGGTTGCTCGCCGCAAGGATTTGTGGCCGCAATGCTTTCGACGTAACCCAGATTGTTGGCCGCGTTGATGCGGTCGATGAAGATGACACCGGGCTCGGCGAATTCATAGGTGGCGCGCATGATCTGGTTCCATAGATCCTTGGCCTGCACCGTTTTGTACACTCGGCCGTCAAACACCAGATCCCATGTCCCATTGGCCTTGACCGCCTCCATGAACGCATCCGTGACAAGCACCGAAACGTTGAACATGCGCAGCCGGGCAGGGTCGGACTTTGCGGAAATGAAATCCTCGATATCTGGATGGTCGCAGCGCATCGTCGCCATCATGGCACCCCGCCGCGACCCAGCAGACATGATCGTGCGGCACATCGCATCCCACACATCCATGAACGACAAAGGGCCCGAGGCATCGGCGGCCACGCCTTTGACATCCGCGCCCTTGGGCCGGATCGTGGAAAAATCATAGCCGATCCCACCACCCTGCTGCATGGTCAGCGCAGCTTCTTTGAGCATGTCGAAAATGCCACCCATGCTGTCTGGGATCGTGCCCATCACGAAACAGTTGAACAGGGTCACGCGACGCGCCGTGCCTGCGCCGGCAGTGATCCGCCCGGCTGGGAGATATTTGAAATCCGTCAACGCATCGAAAAACCGGGTTTCCCAGAGTTCGGGCTGTTTTTCGACCGATGCCAAGGATCGCGCGATCCGACGCCAGGTCTCTTCTACCGTTTGATCGATGGGCGTGCCGTCCGCATCCTTAAAACGATACTTCATATCCCAGATTTGCTCGGCAATTGGTGCGGCAAAAGCAGACATAGCAGAACCTCAAATAACGGGTATGGCGGGTGAACAAGATAGCTCAGTCCACAACAGATTGCACCCCTTTTGAATCGCGATACAATATTAAGTGGACGAATTTGGGGGCGACTCGTTGGGACAGACGATCAACTTAGTAAAGCTATGTGTCGGCGCCGAGCAGGTCGAAGACTTGGAGACATGGCAAAAATCCGATCGGGCCAAGGGGCCTGATGGACTGCCCCGACATGTCACCCGGATGTGGCCAAAACAGGAAGCAGCATTGATCAACGGTGGGTCACTGTATTGGGTAATCAAGGGTGTCGTGTTGTGCCGCCAGCGCATCCTGAGACTCGACGAGGTCGTTGGATCAGACGGGATCATGCGATGCGGGCTGGTCTTGGACCCACCGATCCTGCGCACTCAGGCCCTGCCGAAACGGCCTTTTCAAGGCTGGCGCTACCTCAAACCCGAAGACGCACCGGCAGATCTGCCCGCAGGGAGAGCTCAAGAAGACCCGCTTCCTGCCGATCTAAGCCGGGCCTTGGCCGAAATCGGTGTGGTTTAGTCCGAAGCTTCGGACACACCGAGTTGTTGCAATAAGCTGTCTAGGTCACGCTTTTCCGAACCGACAAGCGGCGCGGTTCTACTGCGCCACAGCGTGGCTTCAGATTGCAATATCAAGCCATCGCTCAGAATACGAAGATGGTTTGCGCGCAAGGTCTCGCCAGTCGTTGTGATATCGGCGATGGCTTCGGCGGTTTCGTTCTTGACCGTGCCTTCGGTCGCGCCTTGGCTGTCGACCAATCGATAATCTGCGACACCTGCATCGCGCAGGAAATCGCGCACGAGCCGGTGGTATTTGGTGGCGATACGCAAGCGATGCCCATGCGTGGCCCGGAACGCGGCCGCCGCCCCATCCAGATCGTCGAGCGTTTCAACATCGATCCAAAAGGCGGGAACCGCCAAAACCAGGTCGGCATTCCCGAATCCCATGGGCGCAAGCTCTGCCACTTCCTGTTCCCAGTGAACCAGTTTCTCATGCACCAAATCGGTTCCGGTTACCCCAAGATGAATACGACCGGCAGATAGATCACGCGGGATTTCGCCCGCTGACAACAACACGAGGTCGACACCGGCTACGCCTTCGACATGGCCCGCATATTCTCTGTCCGACCCGGTCCGGCGCAGGCCGATGCCGCGTTTTTCAAACCAGTCGAATGTCTTTTCCATCAGCCGACCTTTGGACGGCACTCCAAGCTTGATGGTCATGCGTCCTCCTGCAGCAGCATCAGGCCAGGGCGCAAAACAGCCCCGACAGCGGGCATCGCGCGCCCGTCGCCCAGTTCACGCGTCAACGCATCGTACCGTCCCCCTGTTGCCACCGGCGGCAAGTCAGGGCGGCCTTCGATGTAGAACCCGAAAACGAAGCCATCATAATATTCCATAGATGTCCGGCCATAGCTGGCCTCGAAGTCTAGGTGATCGATGTCGACCCCCCTGCCCGCCAAAGCCTCTAGGCGCGCCTCGGCGCGATCAAGCGCGGGTATGATAGACGGAAGATCAACCGCAATGTCGCGCATCTGCGCCATTGCAAACGGCGCGGTTTCGCGCACATTCACCAGTTGTTCCAGTGCGACAAGTTGTTGGTCCGACAAAGGTGGCGTTGCCGCGTCGGCGCGCAAAGTATCCAACCGGGTGTTGATTTCAGCGCCAGAGCGCTTACCGATAACCGGGGCGGCAACGTCCACCCACGGATCCGGCGCCTGCAAAAGCGCTGCCCGATCCGAAGCCAATGGTTTTCGACCGGCATAGCGATCCAACAACGTGCGGAACCTGCGCGGGCGCCAAATGTGCCGTATCAACGCGGATTTGCGCGCATCCGTGGTTTCAAGCCCAAGCACCGCGGCCATCAAAATCCCGATATCGCCCGTTGCCGCGCGCAGCCTACGGCCAGAAAGTACATCGGCAAAAAGTGCAAAAACCTCTGCGTCCGCCTCGGCCGGGCTGGCGCCATCAAACACCTCGTAGCCGACCTGCACATATTCGTTGTCGCGTTCTGGATGATCTTCCTGGCGACGAAAGACTTCGCCGGCATAGGTATAGCGCGCGGCCCCTGCGCCCCGCGCCATATGCATCTGAACAACCGGGACGGTGAAGTCGGGGCGCAGCATTTGTTCGCCCCGCAACGCATCCGAGGTCACGTAAGCTCGCGCACGGATGTCTTCGCCGTATAGATCCAACAGAGTTTCGGCAGGCTGCAAGATTGGCGGTTCAACAGGTTGCGCGCCAGCCTTTTCAAATCGAGCACGCAGCCCTGCGGCAAAAGCAAGAACTTCGGACCGAGTGGGCATCAGACTGCGCCAGCCAGGATTTCGCGCACCTTTGCCACCAGCGCGTCGCGCGGCACTTCAAACTGGCTGGGGCGTTCTTTCCATTCTTCGACCGTCGCATTTTCGGCGATCTTCGCGCCAAGGATCAGATCCTTGATCTGAATGCGACCTTGCGCCTTTTCATCTGCCCCTTCGATGATGGCCACCGGGCTGTTGCGCCGATCTGCATACTTCAGCTGATTGCCAAAGTTCTTGGGATTGCCAAGATAAACTTCGGCGCGGATGCCAGCGCCGCGCAACTCTGAAACCATGGTTTGATAATCTGCCATGCGATCGCGGTCCATCACGGTGACGACAACCGGACCATGCATGGTCGCGGCCAATCGGCCCTTTTCCCGCAGTGCGGCAAGTAAGCGGTCCACACCAATAGAGACCCCAGTGGCGGGCACCTCTTGACCGGTAAACCGCTTTACAAGGTCATCATACCGCCCGCCCCCCGCAACCGAACCGAACTGCCGTTTGCGACCTTTGTCGTCGAAGATGTCAAAGGTGAGCTCTGCTTCGAAAACCGGGCCCGTGTAGTACCCCAAACCACGCACGACCGATGGATCGATTTCTACTTGCGTCGGACCGTAGCCACCAGCCGCAAGCAACGCGCCAATCTGTTCAAGTTCGACGATACCGGCCGCTCCCATTTGGCTCTGCCCAACCGCTGCGCGCAAGTTCGCCAAAGTCGCTGTCGCGTCGGTTGCCTTGGACGTGAGGAATGCAATCACCGGATCCGCCTGATCCGGGGTCAGGCCGACACCTTGGATAAAGGCACCAGACGCATCTTCGCGGCCCGACGTCAGCAGCTGCCGAACACCGGTTTCGCCAACCTTGTCAAATTTGTCGATGGTCCGCAGGACCGCGTCGCGTGCAGCGACATCCTCGGCAAGTCCCATGGCTTCAAGCACACCGTTGAGCACCTTGCGGTTGTTGACACGCACCAGATAGTCGCCACGCGGAATACCAACGATTTCCAACGTATCGCTGAGCATGGCGCATATCTCGGCATCCGCCGCGGGGCTCGCAGTTCCGACCGTATCGGCGTCGCATTGATAGAACTGGCGATACCGCCCAGGCCCTGGCTTTTCGTTGCGCCAGACCGGCCCCATCGCGTAGCGACGGTATGGCGTAGGCAAATCGTTGCGATACTGGGCAAACACGCGTGCCAACGGCGCGGTCAGATCATACCGCAGCGCCAACCAGTCTCCTTCGTCTTCTTGCCAGGCAAAAACCCCTTCGTTCGGGCGTTCGACATCAGGCAGGAACTTGCCCAGCGCCTCTACGGTTTCCACCGCGCTCGTTTCCAAGACGTCGAACCCATAGCGATGATAAACGGCCTCGATGTCGCGCAACATCGCGGCTCGTTGCGTCACTTCGGCACCGAAATAGTCGCGAAACCCTTTGGGCGTCTCCGCCTTGGGCCGGGGCTGTTTCTTGACCTTGGCCATTGGGGGCTCCTTATGGCGGGCATCCGTCGCGGCGGGGTCTAGCCGACCGTTGCACGATCAGCAAGGCGGGCATGGTTCTTCCCTTTCCAAATCTGACGACGAGCGCCATTCTGTCGATGCGTCGACACAGGACTGAACATGCAAGCCATCGAAGAGAAACTCGCCCACCTTTTCCGGACCGTCGACGAACTAAACGAGGTTGTGGTCAAGCAGCAGATCGAAATCGACCGGCTGAACAGACGGGTCGAGATGTTGATGGTCCGGGAAGCAGAACGCGAACAAATGGGCGGCGGCGGCGTGGTCATCGGCGACGAAAGACCGCCGCACTACTGATTGGCGCGCGCGATCACCCGAATCTCGACGAGCGCGCGCGATCTGCGCAGCCCTGCCACCTCAACAGCTGTCCAAGCCGGGAACGGATCTTGGACATAGGTTTTGCGAACGCGGTCAAAAGCATCGAAATGCTTTTGTAGATCGACATGGTATGTTGTCATTTCCACGATGGCTGACATATCGACACCGGCTTCGTTCAAGATTTCTGCAATCTTGGCAAAAGCGGCGTGAAACTGATCCTCTGGCAGGTGCGGCATCTGGCCATCCGGCAAGCTGCCGGTCATGCCAGTTAGGAACAGGTGGCCATGGGACTGGACCGCCGGCGCAAAACGAAGCCTTTCATAGGACTGAGCCATGTGCTTCGGCACAATGGCGCGATGGCCGCCGCGCACCATCTAAAGGTCTTCCACTGCCATGACGCCCGGCAAGGACTTGATCGCGCCTTTCACCTGCGGGGTAATCGCGAACGGACGCCCAAGGTCGACATCCACCTCGCCCGGCAGGCTCGGGTCAAGCAGGCATAGATGCACGGGCCCTTTGCCCGCATTGCGCACAGCCGTTTCCGTTTGCTCTAAAACGTCCGCTACGGGTCCTATGGCCGCTGCATCTTCTACAAAGATTTTCAGACCGCTTGTTCCAGCATCTGCAACGATGCTGTCGATCGGCGCAACGGACCGGCCCAGAAGCTTCAATTGATCCGCCTCGAACGTCGCTTCAGCCGTGACGACAACCTTGGCCCCGGTTTCCAAGTTTTCACGCGCGTTTTCCAACGCTTCTGAAAACAGCGTGACTTCGAATGCGCCGGTGGGATCACTCATTTGGCAGAAAGCAAATCGATTTCCACGCGCCGACTTCCGTTCCTGCCGTCCAGCGACAACACCGGCGATCTTGACCAACCGCGGTCCGCCACCGGCTTTCGCAAAAACCATGTCCAACGTTTCAACGCCTTTGCGTTTCAAGGGGCCGGCATAGTCATCAAGCGGATGCCCGGTTAGATAGAACCCAATGGCCTTGAATTCTTCCGACAACCGTTCAGCCGGCAGCCAATCACTGACCGGCGTCAACCGCGGTTCGGGCAAGTCATCCCCCGCCTCACCAAAAAGGGACACCTGCGCCGACCCTTTCTGTTCTTGGATGGCAGCGGAGTAATTCACCAATGCATCAAGGCTATCGAACATGCGGCGCCGGTTCGGATCCAGTTGATCAAATGCACCGGCACGCGCCATCATTTCCAATGGTCTCTTGCCAACTTTCTTCAAATCGACACGGCGCGCCAAATCAAAAACGGTGGTAAACGGCTTGTCGACACCGTCAACGCGCCGTCCTTCTGCGACCAGACGCATCGCTTCGACCCCAACGTTTTTCAGCGCGCCGAGCGCATAAACAAGCTCTCCGTTCACGACGTTGAACGTGGGTTCCGATCGGTTCACACAGGGCGGAACATAAGGCAACTCCAGGCCCTTCTTCACTTCCTCGAAGTAAACGGCAAGCTTGTCGGTGAGGTGAATATCGCAGTTCATGACCCCGGCCATGAATTCCACCGGATGGTTCGCCTTGAGCCACGCGGTTTGGTAACTCACGACCGCATAGGCAGCCGCATGTGACTTGTTGAAACCGTAATTGGCAAATTTTTCCAGTAGGTCAAAGACTTCCTTGGCCTTTTCGGCACTGACACCATTGTCTGCCGCACCCTTTTCAAACTTTGGGCGCTCGGCATCCATGGCCTCTTTGATCTTCTTGCCCATCGCCCGCCGCAGCAGGTCAGCCCCCCCGAGGCTGTAGCCCGCCATGATCTGGGCGATCTGCATCACTTGCTCTTGGTAAACAATAATGCCTTGGGTTTCCTCCAGAATGGAATCAATCAGGGGATGAATGGATTCAATGGGTTTCAACCCATTCTTAACCTCGCAATAAGTGGGGATATTTTCCATGGGCCCCGGACGATAGAGCGCCACAAGCGCCACGATATCTTCGATGCAGGTCGGCTTCATCCGCTTCAGCGCATCCATCATGCCAGAGCTTTCCACCTGAAACACCGCAACAGTTTTGGCAGCGGAATACAGTGCATATGTGGGTTCATCATCAAGCGGTATCGCGTTGATTTCGTTCACCGCGCCGGCCGGTGGATCATACAATTGCGTTCCGTCGGGCGCGATGTGCAAGTCCCGTCCGGACGCAAGGATCAGTTCCATCGCATTTTGAATGACGGTCAGCGTTTTCAGCCCCAAGAAGTCGAATTTGACCAGTCCCGCTTGTTCTACCCACTTCATGTTGAATTGTGTGGCGGGCATGTCGGATCGCGGGTCCCGATAAAGCGGCACCAATGCATCCAAAGGCCGATCACCAATCACGACGCCCGCCGCATGGGTCGACGCGTTGCGCAACAAGCCTTCGACCTGTTGGCCATAGGTAAGCAAACGGTCCACGACTTCTTCGTTTTTCGCTTCTTCGCGCAAACGCGGCTCGTCCTTCAGCGCCTTTTCGATGCTGACCGGCTTTACGCCTTCGACGGGGATCATTTTGGACAAGCGATCGACTTGTCCATAGGGCATCTGCAGAACACGCCCGACATCGCGGATGGCAGCCTTTGACAAAAGCGCACCAAAAGTGATGATTTGTCCCACCTTGTCGTCGCCATACTTGTCTTGAACGTACCGAATGACCTCTTCTCGACGATCCATACAGAAATCGATGTCAAAATCTGGCATCGATACCCGCTCTGGGTTCAGAAAACGCTCGAACAGCAGCGAATAACGCAACGGATCCAAGTCGGTAATCGTCAAAGCGTATGCAACCAGTGAACCTGCACCGGATCCGCGCCCTGGCCCGACGGGTATTTGCTGATCCTTCGCCCATTTAATGAAGTCAGCGACAATCAAGAAATAGCCGGGGAACCCCATGCGCTCGATGATGCCAAGCTCGAAATCCAAACGCTTCTGATACTCGTCCTGTGTGACCGCAGGCTGAATAACCGCAAGCCGGGCTTTGAGCCCATAATTTGCCTGTCGTCGCAGTTCCTCGATCTCGTTAGTCGCGAAACGCGGCAGGATCGGGTCGCGGCAGTAGGCCATGAAGGCGCATCGCTGCGCAATTTCAACTGTGTTTTCAATAGCCTCTGGAAGGTCGGCGAACAGGGCAACCATCTCTTCCTGAGATTTGAAATAGTGCTGCGGTGTCAGCCGGCGACGTGGTTCTTGCTGATCGACATACGCCCCTTCGGCAATGCAAATAAGGGCATCATGCGCTTCGTACATCTTGGACGTCGGAAAGTAGACGTCATTTGTGGCGACCAAGGGAAGACCCAGAGCGTAAGCCATTTCGATATGACCGCGTTCCGTTTGTCGTTCGGCTTCCGGCGCGCCGCCTTCGACTGGATGGCGCTGCAGCTCCACATACAACCGGTCGGGAAACGCCGATGACAAGCGCCGCAAGAGCTCTTCTGCTTCCGACCGTTTGCCAATCTGCAGCAGTTTTCCAACTGGGCCATTTGGTCCGCCGGAAAGACAGATTACATCTGTGGAAAACCGCTCGAGCGCTTCAAGTGTAACATCCGGAAGGCGATCTGATGGCTTGATGTACAAGCAAGAGTTGAGCTTCATGAGGTTTTCGTATCCTGCCTCTGTCTGTGCCAACAGGACGACAGGTGCAGGAGGCTTAGGTTTTTCCCCTGCCTGCGCGGGCTGATACATTACATCGATCTGGCACCCCAGAATGGGCTGCACACCGGCCGCACTGGCAGAGACCGAAAATTCAAGCGCCGCGAACATGTTGTTTGTATCTGTTACAGCGATCGCGGGCATTTCGGCCGCACGACAAAGATCAGGCAATTTCTTAAGCCGCAGCGCACCCTCCAGCAGCGAGTATTCCGTGTGCGTCCGAAGGTGAATGAATCGAGGGAAATCAGGCATGGACGCCAAGCTAGTGGGCCTGCATGGCAACGAAAAGCGCAAAACGCCGCCAACGCCCTGCACAGACTGCGCGACACCGGACAACATCGGCGAAAAAGGTGGCGCAACAGCCTGATTTGACCACCGAACGCCCAGGTCGCAACGGAACAGACACACTTTGCCTTGCCAGACGCGGTCGGCAGCTCATAACGTGGCGTGGATGTGAACGGGCTGCCTTCTACGTCGCATCGAAGGCTGCTTTTTTCGAAAATTTGGTAAAGCGACAGGTTTCGAACACATGGACGTCAGGTTTCTTCTGAACGGAGAGACTGTGGAATTGTCAGACGTGGCGCCGACCGAGACGTTGTTGGATTGGCTGCGGGAACAGCGTGGTCTGACAGGCACAAAAGAAGGCTGCAACGAAGGCGACTGCGGAGCGTGCACGGTGATGATCACGGATACCGACGGCGCGCGGGCACTCAATGCCTGCATTCTGTTTTTGCCACAGTTGGACGGCAAGGCGGTGCGCACCGTTGAGGGGATTGCCGGCCCCGATGGCACGTTGCACCCTGCACAATCCGCGATGATCGACTATCATGGGTCGCAATGCGGATTTTGCACCCCGGGATTCATTGTCTCGATGGCCACGGCACATACCAATGGCGATCGCGATCATGATGATCAACTGGCAGGAAACCTGTGCCGATGCACCGGCTACGCTCCGATCATCCGCGCCGCTGAAGCCATTAAAACGGCGGCGGTGCCGGATTGGATGCGCGACAGGCCGCCCGCAGCCGTTCGGTCGTATAGCCCCACGTCTTCTGACGAACTCGCCGCTCTGCTGGAAAAACACCCGGATGCCACCCTGATTGCAGGCGCAACTGACGTTGGGCTGTGGGTGACCAAACAGATGCAAGATTTGACCGATGCCGTGTTCCTGCACCAATGCGAAGACATGAAGGTCATAGAATCCACCTCATCCGGGCTGTGGATCGGCGCGATGGCCGACATGGTGCGGGTTGGCAAGGCTTTGGGGCCGCTGCATCCATCCTATGCGGAATTGATCCGCCGCTATGGTTCGACCCAGGTGCGCAATGCAGCAACGATTGGCGGGAACATCGCCAACGGATCGCCGATTGGGGATAATCCACCAGCCCTGATCGCGCTTGGCGCAACCCTGCATCTGCGGCGCGGCAACTTATCCCGGCATCTGCCGTTAGAGGCGTTTTTCTTGTCCTACGGACAACAAGACTTGCAGCGCGGCGAGTTTGTCGAGGCCGTCACCATCCCCGTGCAGCCGGATCGGTTGAAATGCTACAAGCTCTCGAAACGGTTTGATCAGGATATCTCGGCTGTCTGCGGCTGTTTCAACATCACCGTTCAGAACGGCGTTGTTGACCAGGCCAGAATTGCTTTTGGTGGCATGGCGGGGACACCGAAAAGAGCGCTGGCCGTGGAAGCCGCATTGGTCGGTCAGGCGTGGAACGCGGCGAACGCCAAAGCCGCAACCGAAGCCTTTGCAGAAGACTATGCGCCCCTGTCAGACATGCGGGCCAGCGCAGAGTATCGCTTGGCAACCGCACAAAACATGCTCTTGCGCTATTTTCACGAAGATCACGGCGCCGCGACATCCGTGCTTGAGGTTGCGCCATGACCGTTGCCAAACCGCTTCCACATGACGCAGCCCAGATGCACGTCACAGGTGCGGCGCGGTATGTCGACGATATCCCAAGCCCGCGTGGCACTGTTCACCTGGCATTCGGCCTCAGCGAAATTGCAAGCGGCACGATCGTTGCAATGGACTTGGACGCCGTTCGTGCGGCGCCGGGTTTTGTCGGCCTGTACACGGCAGACGATCTGCCATTCGAAAACGATGTATCGCCGTCCATTCATGACGAACCTTTGTTGAGCGACGGCCGGGTGCACTACGTCGGACAGCCGATTTTTGCCGTCGCCGCGGAATCGCATCTGGCGGCGCGCCATGCGGCTCGTCTGGCCAAGATCACGTATGATGTGGAAGCGCCTTTGCTCACGATTGATGATGCATTGATGGCAAACAGCCGCTTTGAAGAAGGCCCGCGCGTTTACACCAAGGGCGACGTCGACAAGGCCTTGTCCGATGCGCCGCGTCTTGTGGATGGGCGTTTCGAGATCGGCGGGCAAGAACACTTCTACCTCGAGGGTCAGGCCGCGCTGGCGTTGCCGCAAGAAGGCGGCGACATGCTGGTTATGAGTTCGACCCAGCATCCGACCGAAATACAGCACAAGGTCGCCGATGCTCTCGGGGTACCGATGCACGCCGTGCGGGTGGAAACCCGACGCATGGGGGGCGGTTTTGGCGGTAAGGAAAGCCAGGGCAATGCCCTTGCCGTCATGTGTGCGGTGGTGGCCCAAGCGATCGGGCGGCCTTGCAAGATGCGCTATGATCGGGATGACGATATGGTCATCACCGGCAAACGGCACGATTTCCGGATCACGTATCGCGCTGGCTTCACAGAAGATGGGCGACTGCTGGCTGTCGATTTTGTGCATTTTGCGCGTTGCGGTTGGGCTCAGGATCTTTCGCTTCCTGTTGCGGATCGCGCCATGCTGCATGCAGACAACGCGTATCTGGTTCCGAACATGCGCATTGTCAGTCACCGACTGAAAACGAACACGCAAAGTGCAACGGCCTTTCGTGGGTTCGGTGGCCCCCAAGGCATGCTGGGCATGGAGCGCGTGATGGATCATATTGCACATGCGCTGAGCATGGACGGTGTGACGTTGCGCCGCCGGAACTATTACGCCCCGCCGGCGCAGGCCAAGGCAGATAACACGACGCCCTATGGCATGGTGGTCGAAGACTTTGAATTGCACGGTATCACGGACGACCTGCTGATCGCCGCGGACTACGAAGCGCGCAAGGCCGATATCGCCGCGTGGAACGCCCAAAACCCGGTGCTGAAGAAGGGCATTGCCTTTTCCCCCGTAAAATTTGGCATCTCTTTCACTTTGACGCATTTGAACCAGGCCGGTGCCTTGGTGCATGTGTATCAGGACGGATCCATTCACCTGAACCATGGTGGCACCGAAATGGGCCAGGGCCTGTTTCAAAAGGTGGCCCAGGTGGCCGCCGCTCGCTTTGGCGTGGCGCTGGATGCGGTGAAAATCACCGCGACAGACACGGCCAAGGTGCCCAACACCTCCGCGACGGCCGCTTCGTCTGGCAGTGACCTGAACGGTATGGCCGTCAAGATTGCCTGCGACACGATACGCGATCGGATGGCTCTGATGCTGGCCGAAAAACACCAAGCGGATCGTGCGACCGTACTGTTCGAACACGGGCAGGTCATGGTGGGCGACGCGCGCTACAGCTTTGCGGATGTGGCAAAACTGGCCTATCTGTCACGGATCAGCCTGTCTGCAACCGGGTACTACAAAACTCCCAAAGTCGAATGGGACCGGATCAAAGGCCAAGGCCGCCCATTCTTCTACTTCGCATATGGCGCAGCCATTACCGAAGTTGTGATTGATACTCTGACCGGCGAAAACCGTATCTTGCGTGCCGATGTGCTGCACGATGCGGGCGCCAGCCTGAACCCCGCCCTAGATCTTGGTCAGGTTGAGGGAGCGTATGTGCAAGGAGCTGGGTGGCTAACCACCGAAGAGCTTGTGTGGGACGGCAATGGTCGATTGCGCACACATGCCCCGTCCACATACAAGATTCCGGCCTGCTCGGATCGGCCCGACGTGTTCAACGTACGCCTATGGCGCGGCGAAAACCGGGAAGACACGATTTACCGGTCAAAGGCCGTCGGGGAGCCACCATTCATGCTGGGCATTTCGGCATTTCTGGCCCTGTCCGATGCTGTTTGCGCAACAGGTTCTGGATATCCGGCATTGAACGCGCCAGCCACGCCAGAAACAGTCTGGGCCGCCATAAACAGAGGCCCGAATGGGCCTTGATCTCGCAGAACTTCAGGCCGCGGTCGCGGAACACGGGCGTGTTGCGCGGGTTGTAATTGCCAGCTTGCGCGGATCATCACCAAGAGAGGTGGGCGCGGCGATGCTCGTGTGGTCGACGGGCCAATCCGGTACGATCGGCGGCGGCGCCCTGGAGTTTTCGGCGGCCCAAAACGCGCGCCTGACCGAAACGGGTGGCGTGACGCAACATGCGCTTGGTCCTGATCTGGGTCAGTGCTGCGGCGGGTCCGTGACTCTTCTGACCGAGGTGTTTGACGCAACCAACCTGCCCGTCCCGGCCGGCGATCTGTTCGCAAGGCCGGTGGGTGGTGCTAAGGATCCAAGCTTGCGGGTGCAACGTCTGTTGAACAAGCATCGATCCTCGGGCCTTGTGCCTGGCGCGCAATTCGTTGACGGCTGGATGATCGAGCCGGTGCACCAGGCTGATCGCACAGTGTGGGTTTGGGGCGCAGGGCACGTGGGACGCGCGATCGTCTCTGTTTTGGCCCCCCTGCCCGAATTTTCCGTCACCTGGGTGGACACACACCCAGACCGGTTTCCCGAACATATCCCGGACGGGGTCACACCACTACCCGCGCACAATCCGGGCGATTGTGTGCCTTTTGCTCCGCAAGGCGCCGAACATCTGATTTTGACCTACTCCCATGCCATAGACTTGGACCTGTGCCATAGACTTCTGTCGCATGGATTTGGCTTTGCGGGGCTCATCGGATCAAAAACCAAATGGGCCCGCTTTCGGTCGCGTTTGCGTCAATTGGGCCATAACGATGCACAGATCAACCGGATCACTTGCCCAATCGGGCGCCCCGAAATGGGCAAACACCCTCAAGCTATTGCCATCGGTGTCGCCCATGCAATGCTAGACCCCGTCTTGCCCGCCCACATCCAGAAGGACCAGACTGCGTGACATCTCCACTTCTTTCCTTGCGCGGGCTGACCAAAGCGTACCCCGGTGTCATCGCCAATGATGACGTCAGTTTCGACATTGAACCGGGCGAAGTCCACGCATTGCTGGGGGAAAACGGCGCTGGCAAATCGACTCTTGTGAAAATGGTCTATGGGTTGGTCAAACCAGACGCGGGCGAAATGCTGCTGCGGGGGGCGCCATTTCACCCCGCGGAGCCCAGCGCCGCGCGCGCCGATGGCATCGCGATGGTGTTTCAGCACTTTTCGCTGTTCGATGCATTGAACGTTGCTGAGAACATCGCGCTTGGCATGGAAAGCCCTCCGCCCATGAGGGATCTGGCCGGGCGCATTCGCGAAGTTTCAGAAACGTATGGGCTCCCGTTGGATCCGTATCGGACGGTAGGCGACCTGTCCGCGGGAGAGCGGCAACGCGTTGAAATAATAAGATGTTTACTTCAAGATCCAAAACTGTTGATCATGGATGAACCAACCAGCGTGCTGACCCCGCAAGAGGTCGATATCCTGTTCGAAACCCTGCGCAAGCTAAGCGCAGAAGGCACGTCTATCTTATATATTTCGCACAAGTTGGAAGAAATCCGTGCCTTGTGCGACTCCGCAACGATCCTGCGATTGGGTAAAAACGTGGGCACATGCGTGCCGCGCGAGACGACGGCGCGCCAAATGGCTGAAATGATGGTCGGCACGACCTTGAAAACGCCAGAACGATCCGGCCGCACTTTCGGACCAACGGCACTGGAAATTGCCGACCTTTCAATCCCGGCTGCCTCCGCCTTTGGAACGTCGTTACGCAACCTGTCACTCGTTGTGCGACAGGGCGAGGTTTTGGGGATCGGTGGCGTGGCCGGCAATGGTCAGGATGAGCTGCTGTCGGTCCTTTCCGGCGAAGTTCTGGCACCACCGCATGCGGTGCAAGTGAACGGCGCGCCCATCGGCCGATTGGGTCCGACGGCACGGCGGAAACTGGGCCTGCTCAGTGCGCCGGAAGAGCGGTTGGGTCATGCGGCGGCACCGGATATGAGCCTGACAGAAAACGCGGTGCTGACAGGGTCTGTACGCGAGAACATGGTCTCGGCTGGGTTTCTGCGTTGGCAAGCGGCCGAAGACTTTGCAAAGCGGGTGATCGAGGCCTTTGACGTTCGCACGCCAGGTCCGTCCAATGCCGCGCGCTCCTTGTCCGGCGGCAACTTACAGAAATTCGTCATAGGGCGCGAGGTTCTGCAACGACCGGATGTGCTTGTGGTCAACCAACCGACCTGGGGGGTCGATGCCGCAGCAGCGGCATCCATTCGGCAGGCCATTCTGGACCTTGCCACAGGCGGAGCAGCGGTCGTCTGCATCAGCCAAGATCTGGATGAGTTGATGGAAATATCTGACCGTTTTGCCGCTCTCAACGAAGGTCGCTTGAGCCCGGCGCGCAACACCGATGGCCTGACGATCGACGAAATTGGCCTGATGATGGGTGGCGCGCATGGAATGGAGGTGGCCAATGTTTGAAACTTGCCACAGCGCAATGACCGGGGGCTTGGCATGATCCGATTGGAAAAACGCCCCGAACCATCCCGATTATGGGCTCTGGCCACACCCGTCGTGGCGGTGCTTGCGACAATGGTTGTCGGTGGGCTTTTATTTGGCGCCTTGGGAACCAACCCGGTCGAAGCGATTCAGATCATTTTCTTGGAACCCCTATTTGGCGAGTTTTCTTTCTACTACCGCCCTCAATTGCTGGTGAAAGGGGCGCCCCTGGTGTTGATAGCAATTGGTCTGTCGCTTGGGTTCCGGGCCGGGATATGGAACATCGGTGCCGAGGGGCAATACATCGTGGGTGCAATCTGTGGCGCCGGCGCTGGCCTTGCGTTCTACCCGACTGAATCGGTACTGATCTTTCCGCTCATGATACTGGCAGGCGCTTTGGGCGGATGGGCCTGGGCTATGATCCCGGCGGTGTTGAAAGTGCGTTTTGGCACCAACGAAATCCTTGTATCCCTGATGCTGGTCTACGTGGCCGAACACCTTCTGTCATCGATGGCGCTGGGTTTGCTCAAAAACCCGGAAGGCTTTGGGTTTCCCGGCAGCCGCAATCTTCAGCAATATGCCAGCGCCTACAATGCGGAAATCGTTCCGGGCTCCGGCATGCACGCCGGCGTTCTTGCCGCGTATATTGCGGTCATACTGGCCTATGTGCTGATGAATCGGCACCTGTTGGGGTACCAGATCAAGCTGACGGGTGAAGCTCCACGCGCCGCTCGGTTTTCGGGGGTAAAGCCAGCGCGCTTGATCTTGTTTTGTCTTGGCATGTCGGGGGCCTTGGCGGGTCTGGCCGGTCTGTTCGAAGTCAGCGGTCCCGCCGGTCAGATCACCATCGATTTCAACGTGGGCTACGGCTTTACGGCGATCATTGTTGCCTTTCTGGGCCGTTTGAACCCGTTTGGCATTTTGCTGGCAGGGGGCTTGATGGCTTTGACCTATATCGGGGGCGACATCGCACAAGCGCAACTGGGTCTGCCTGCGGCGGCCATTCAGGTGTTTCAGGGCATGCTGCTTTTTTTCCTGTTGGCATTTGACCTGATGACCAATTACCGGCTGCGCGTTGGCCGGACCGAGGTAACATCATGACACCGCTTGCGCTGGCTTTCGCGGCAACCACGTGGGCATGTTCCAGCCCTATGGAGGTTCACCCGAACCCGGATATCTTGCCGATCGCGCCATTGAAGCTCGAGCTGTCTGCCAGGCTGGATGCGCAGTTCGAAGCGAGCGGCCTGCTTTATGATGGGCGCCTGTTTCGCGATATCACCTGGACCGGCCAATGGACCGAATATGACGGCGGGCTTGCATTGATCGGACATTGGAAAGAGGGACGCGCGAAGACAGAGGCCAGAGCCACGTCGACAGGTGTGCGGCCGCAGGCGATCTTTATGCGCTTACGCACGGATGGCGGCACAGACACAACGCTGCGCTGCCTGCAAGCCACTGGAGGGCTCTGATGGATCTGTCTGCAATCAATCCCGTTCTGCTGGTGGCATCCTTGATGGTCGCCGCGACTCCGCTGCTGTTGGCCGCCATCGGCGAGCTTGTGGTTGAGAAAGCAGGCGTTCTGAACCTTGGCGTCGAAGGCATGATGATCGTTGGCGCGATCAGCGGATTTGCAGTGACCGTGGAAACAGGCTCCCCGACTTTGGGTTTTCTGGCATCGATTTTCGGCGGAGCTGTACTGGCTTTGTTGTTTGCCATCCTGACCCAAATGGCGTTGGCCAACCAAGTCGCCTCGGGTCTCGCGCTGACCCTGTTTGGGCTGGGGTTGAGTTCCCTGATGGGCCAGAATTATGTGGGGATCAAACCGCCATCCACGCCGAAACTTGATGTGCCTGTGCTCAGCGACCTGCCCGTGATCGGACCGATCCTGTTTGGGCATGATTTTGTCCTGTACTTTGGCATCGCTCTGGTTGCTGCAACCTGGGTCTTGCTCAAGTACACGCGGATCGGCCTGGTTCTGCGTGCCGTGGGTGAAAACCACGATGCGGCGCATGCGCTGGGGTACAAGGTGATCCGCATCCGGATCCTGGCTATACTGTTTGGCGGGGCCTGCGCGGGTCTGGGCGGCGCCTATATTAGCCTGATCCGTGTGCCTCAATGGACCGAAGGCATGACGGCAGGGATCGGGTGGATTGCACTGGCCCTCGTGGTGTTTGCCAGCTGGAAGCCATGGCGCGTCCTGATCGGCGCCTATCTTTTTGGCGGAGTGACCGTAATACAGCTTAATCTGCAGGCAGCAGGCGTTGCCATTCCAGTCGAGTATCTGGCAATGTCGCCTTACATCGTCACTATTCTTGTCCTCGTGATCCTGTCTGCGGACAAGAGCAGTGCGCCCGCCTCATTGGGTCGCAGTTTCCATGCGTCCAGCTAGGGGCCAAACCTGAAAGAGACCAACAAGGGGATACTCTCATGAAACTAACGACGCTTATGACCGGCGCCGCGCTGGCCGTGGGCCTTGCCGCGTCTGCCGTCGCCCAAGACAAAACCACGGTTGGCTTTGTCTATGTCGGCCCGATCGGAGACGGCGGCTGGACCTATGAACATGACCAGGGCCGCTTGGCCGTGGAAGAAGCATTCGGCGATGCCGTGGAAACGGTGTACGTGGAAAACGTGGCCGAAGGTCCCGACAGCGAACGCGTGATGACCCAGATGGCCCTGAACGGTGCCGACCTGATCTTTACCACGTCGTTCGGCTACATGGATCCCACGATCAACGTTGCCCAGAAATTCCCAAACGTGAAATTCGAGCATGCGACCGGGTATAAGCGCGCCGATAACGTGTCGACCTATTCTGCCCGGTTCTACGAAGGCCGCGCCGTGCAAGGGCACATTGCTGGCAAGATGACCAAGTCGAACATCATCGGCTACATTGCCTCCTACCCAATCCCCGAGGTTATTCGCGGGATCAACTCGGCTTACCTGCACGCCAGCCGGGTGAACCCGGATGTCGAATTCAAGATCATTTGGGCCTACACATGGTTTGACCCGGCTAAAGAAGCGGATTCGGCCAAAGCCTTGATCGAGCAAGGCGCCGATGTGATCCTGCAGCACACCGATTCCACCGCTCCGCTCGCAGCCGCGTCAGAAGCAGAAGGTGTGATCGGATTTGGCCAAGCGTCGGACATGGCCGAATACAAGGATGGCCCCCGCGTGACTTCGATCATCGACAACTGGGCCCCGTACTATATCGCGCGGACCAAGGCCGTGATGGATGGCACTTGGGAAAGCGTAGATACATGGGACGGGATGTCGACCGGCATGGTCGAAATGGGCGAGATGACAGACAAGATCCCGGCTGATCTGCGCGCTGAAGCCCAAGCCATGATGGATGCCATTGCCGCGGGCGAATACCACCCGTTCACAGGCCCCATCAACAAGCAGGATGGCAGCGCATGGTTGGCTGAGGGCGAAGTAGCAGATGACGGCACCCTCGCCGGAATGAACTTCTACATCGAAGGTGTCACCGGCGAAATACCGCAATAAGCGCGTATGACGCAGCACGATGGGGCCGCTTTCGAGCGGCCCTTTTTCTTTTCAGATCGGGCTTTTCCTAGACGGCGTCGCGTGCCACGGTCGCGCCATGACACAGATGCTTACATTAAGCGGGATCCCCGCAGGCGCATACGCGTTTGGCACCATGCAGTTTGGCGGCAATGCCGGCGCCGAGGAGTCGCAAGAAATGTATGACGCGTGCCGCGCCGCAGGCATCGCGCATTACGACACAGCCAACGTTTACACCGAGGGCGCTTCTGAGACATTACTGGGCGCCATGATCGCCAAGGAACGTGAGACCGTGTTTGTTGCGACAAAAGCGGGATACACGGGTGGCGCAGGCGCGGCGAACTTGAAAACCCAATTCGATGTCTCGCGCAGGCGCCTCGACGCGGACGTCGTGGACTTACTTTATCTGCATCGCTTCGATCCAAACACCGACTTGCGCGAAACGATGCAGGCTTTTGCGGAACTGAAAGACGGCGGAATGATCCGTTACGTGGGCCTTTCGAACTTTGCAGCCTGGCAAGTGGTGAAAGCCAACCAGATTGCCGGCGAGTTCGGCATCAGCGTGGATGCGTTGCAACCAATGTACAACCTGGTCAAGCGCCAGGCCGAGGTGGAAATCCTGCCTATGTGCGAAGATCAGGGGATCACTCCGGTGCCCTATTCCCCTTTGGGTGGCGGTTTGCTGACCGGTAAGTACGCAGACGGTGGATCGGGCCGGCTGAGCCAAGACCATCGCTATGCCGCGCGATACGGTCAAGACTGGATGCATTTGACCGCGCGCGCGCTGTCAGCCTTGGCGGCAGACCGCGGCGTTTCACCGGCAACCTTAGCGGTTGCATGGGTAGCGGCCCATCCGACGGCCCCGATCCCGATCATCTCTGCGCGCAGCGTCGCGCAATTGGGTCCCTCTCTCTCCGCGCTCAGCTACAACCTTGATCCGGAATTGTACGAGGCCATGTCTGAGCTCAGTCCGAGACCGGCGCCCGCGACGGACCGGCTAGAAGAACAGGCATGATCGACTTCCTCGTCATTGGTGGGGGCGTGGCTGGTGTTTCCGCCGGGGCCCGCTTGTCGCATCTCGGTCAAGTTGTGCTGGTCGAAGCTGAACCGGCGCTGGGATACCATGCATCGGGACGTTCAGCGGCGCTTTACGAAGCGCAGTATGGACTGCCTTCGACCATTGATCTCAACATCGCAAGCGGGGCGTATCATCGTACGGCAAACGGCGGATATCTGACGGATCGTGGGTTTCTGCTGATTGCCGGTGACCATGAAAAAGCCGCGTTCGACAAAGACGCAAAAGACTTGCACGCCAAAGAGATTGCCGTGGCGGAAGCCTGCAAGATGGTGCCGATCCTGGACCGGGATGCGCTGTCTTGGGCGGCATTTCACGCGGAAGCCTATGACATCGATACAGATCGCCTGATCCAAGACTTTGCTCGCGACATTCGCGCTCAGGCTGGCGCGGTCCACATGGGTCAACGTGTGGAACGGATCGAACGGCTATCTCCGGGCTGGCGCGTCTGGACCGACACCTCGGCATTCGAATGCCGCACCTTGGTCAACGCGGCGGGTGCCTGGGCGGACCGTGTGGCCGAAATGGCCGGCATAGCTCCGATCGGCTTGACCCCACTTCGCCGCTCGATGGCGAGGATCGCGGCCCCAGGTGGCTACGACGTCAGCGCGTGGCCCATGATCTTTGGCCCGGGAGAAACCTGGTACGCCAAACCAGATGCCGGCGCACTTCTGGTGTCACCGGCAGATGAAGATCCGTGTCCGCCACAAGATGCATGGGCCGACGATCTTGTGCTCGCCGAAGGCCTGGCCCGGTACCAAGACTACGTCACCGAACC
>CAWUIW010000018.1:0-23174 GCA_963922515.1 uncultured Rhodobacterales bacterium
CTGGCGCGTTCGGCATGACCGTGACTTACCTGAAAGACCGCAAGCAATTCGGTATGCCGATCGGTGCATTTCAGGCATTGCAGCACCGTGCAGCCCACCTGTGGAGCGAGGTTGAAGTGACGGCGTCGGCGGTGATGCACGCGGGCCGAAAACTGGATGAAGATCCCTCTACCGCCACGCTGGCTGTTTCACTGGCCAAAGCACGTGCCAATCAAACCGCGCAGTTGGCCGTACAGGAGGGTGTGCAAATGCATGGCGGCATCGGCATGACCGATGATTTTGACATGGGATTTTACATGAAACGAGCGCGCGTGTCGGCGGAATGGCTGGGAGATTACAGTTACCACGCCGAGCAAGTTGCGCGGCTGAGAGGGTTTTAGGATAAGTAATGACGCCGAATGCACTGTTTTCCCTAGAGAATAAGACCGCGTTGATCACCGGAGGTGCCACGGGTATCGGCCGCATGGCGGCCGAAGCGATGGTGCAGGCCGGGGCACGGGTGCTGATCGCCAGCCGCAAGGGCGACGCATGCGAAGCGGTTGCGTCGCAGTTAAACGCGCTGGATGCCCCGGGTCAGGCCGAAGGATTTGCCGGAGATGTCGGATCTGAGGAAGGCATTGATGACCTCGTGAAAGAGGTCAAGTCCCGCACGCAAGTACTTGATATCCTGATGAATAACTCCGGAAAATCATGGGGTGCGCCGTTGGGCGCCTTTCCGTATGACGCGTGGGAATCAGTGATGTCGATCAACGTCACCGGCATGTTCCACCTGACACAGAAACTGCTGCCCATGCTGATGGAACGTGGCACGGCAGATGACCCTGCGCGCGTTGTAAACGTGGCTTCGGTCATGGGCGAACAACCCATGGCGGACGGTGCATACAGCTACGCGGCGTCCAAGGCGGCGGTCGTGCACATGACCAAGTTTCTGGCCAAGGAACTTGCGTCGCATCATGTGACAGTCAACGCCCTGGCTCCCGGACCGTTTGTGTCACGCATGACGGCTTTTGCCACTGCGGATGAAACCATGCGGGACAAGGTGGGCGGCGATGTGCCTTTGGGTCGAGTGGGCCGACCGGAAGATATCGCGGCCTGCATGCTATTCCTGTGCGGGCAGGGCGGGTCTTACATCACCGGTGGCGTGATTCCGGTGTCAGGGGGGATCAATGTCATGACCGGACCGAACATTTTTGAAAAGGCGATCACAGGATGAGCATGATCCGGTTCGACGACCGTGTGGCCATTGTGACCGGCGCGGCAACCGGGCTTGGCCGGTCGCATGCGCTTGGTTTGGCGGCCCGCGGGGCGCGCGTTGTGATCAATGATATCGGAGCGGGAACAGACGGGCGCGGGGGCGATGGCAGTGCCGCGCAGCAAGTGGTTGCCGAAATCACGCAAAACGGGGGCGAGGCAATCGCCCACGGCGCCGACGTGACCGATGAAGCGGCGGTGGCCGATATGGTCGCCACCACGATGAACACGTGGGGCCGGATCGATATTGCCGTAAACAACGCCGGCATCCTGCGCGACAAAACCTTTGCCAAGATGACGTTGGCCGATTTTCGCAAAGTGGTTGATGTGCATCTTTTCGGCTCGGCCACACTGTGCCACGCGGTTTGGCCAATAATGCGCGAGCGCAAGTATGGTCGTATCGTCCTCACTTCATCGGCCTCTGGGCTTTACGGCAATTTCGGCCAATCAAATTACGGCGCGGCCAAGGCAGCCATGGTGGGGCTGATGAATGTGCTGCACCTTGAAGGCGCCAGAGACGACATTCGGGTGAACACCCTTGCACCCACCGCTGCCACGCGCATGACCGAGGGCCTTCTGCCGCCTGACGTGACAGATATGCTGGCACCCGACACCATCACGCCGGGGCTTTTGTACCTTGTGTCCGAGGATGCGCCGTCGCGCATGATCCTTGGTGCAGGCGGCGGCAGCTTTGCGCAAACGCGCATCTATGAAACCAAAGGTATAACGCTGACCGGGGCGCAAAACACGCCGGAAGATATCGCAGAACGGCTTGCAGATCTGCAGGACCCTGCAGAGCAAGCCGAGCTGCAGGATGCGTTTTCACAGACCCGAAAATATGCCCGCAACGCCGCTCAGGCGCGCGGCCAATCCCTGACTTGGGACACGTAGGAAAGGATTACTTCATGCGCGACGCTGTCATCGTTTCAACTGCACGCACGCCGATTGGCAAAGCGTATCGTGGGTCGTTTAACGCGACATCTCCGCAAGCGTTGGCGGCCCATGCAATTTCCAACGCGGTGGAGCGCGCTGGAATTTCCGGTGCCGAAGTTGAGGATTGCCTGATCGGGGCCGCGTTGCAGCAAGGCTATCAGGCAGGCAACATCGGTCGGCAAGCGGCCATTCGGGCCGGGTTGCCCGTGACCGTTGCCGGTATGTCAATCGACCGGCAATGCGCATCAGGCATGATGGCCATAGCCACGGCCGCCAAGCAGGTCGTGCATGACGGCATGGACATTGTCGTGGCCGGCGGTGTCGAAAGTATTTCGACCGTGCAGACACCGGAAATGCGCGTGAATGGCGACCCGTTCCTGAAAGCGCAGAAGCCGGAAATCTACATGACCATGCTGGAAACGGCCGAAACCGTGGCCGCCCGCTATGGCATCAGCCGCGAGGTTCAAGACGCCTATGGCGCGCAGTCCCAGGCCCGCACAGCCGCGGCGCAAGAGGCGGGTCGTTTCGACAATGAAATCGTGCCAATGACCACGGTGATGAAATTTCAGGATCGGGAAACCGGTGCCATTTCAGAGCATGAGGTGACCGCCGCCAAGGACGAGGGCAACCGACCTGGTACAACAGCCGAAACGCTGGCCGGTCTGAAGCCCGTGTTCAAGGACGGGCTTCACATCAAGGAAGGCGGCTACATCACCGCGGGCAACGCCTCGCAGCTTTCGGATGGCGCGTCTGCATCTATCGTGATGGAAGCCAAGGTGGCAGAACAAAAAGGGTTGGAGCCACTCGGGCGCTATGTGGGGGTCACTGCGGCCGGATGCGAACCAGACGAAATGGGCATCGGCCCGGTATTTGCCGTGCCGAAACTGCTCGACGCGCATGGGCTGACGATGGACGACATCGATCTTTGGGAGTTGAACGAGGCATTTGCTGTTCAGGTCCTGTACTGCCGCGACACACTGGGGATCCCTGATGAAAAACTTAACGTCGATGGGGGCGCGATTTCGATTGGCCATCCCTATGGCATGTCCGGGGCGCGCATGGTCGGTCACGCATTGATCGAAGGGAAACGACGCGGGGCTCGCTACGTCGTTTGCACCATGTGCGTCGGCGGCGGAATGGGCGCGGCCGGGTTGTTCGAGGTTCTGTGACGATGAAGGACTGGAGCCGTTCGGGCCACGACGACGCGCATCTGCCGCACGCCCTGCAAGGCTTGCGTATACCGCTTGTCGGGTCGCCCTTGTTCATCATTTCGGGACCCGAGTTGGTGATCGCACAGTGCAAGGCGGGCATCGTCGGGTCCTTTCCTGCCTTAAACGCGCGCGAAGTCGAGGGCGAGCCGCCGTTGCTTGACATCTGGCTGACGCAAATCAGGGAAGAGCTGGACCGGCACAATCAGGAAAATCCGGACACGCCAGCTGCCCCATTTGCCGTGAACCAGATCGTGCATCGGTCCAACGGACGCCTGCAACGCGATCTGGACATTTGCGTGAAACACGAGGTTCCAATCTGGATCACCTCACTGGGCGCGCGCGAGGAAGTGAACGCGGCCGCGCATTCTTGCAACGGGATCGTACTGCACGACATCATCAACAACACGTTTGCCAAGAAAGCCATTCAAAAGGGGGCAGATGGCCTGATCGCCGTGGCTGCAGGCGCCGGCGGACATGCGGGCCCGCTGTCACCCTTCGCGTTGATCCGTGAAATCCGCGAATGGTTTGAAGGGCCGCTTTTGCTGTCGGGTGCGATCGCGACCGGTGACGCATTGCTGGCCGCGCGCGCGATGGGCGCGGACCTAGGATACATGGGCTCGCCTTTTATCGCCACGCACGAAGCAAATGCGCAGCAAGGCTACAAACAGATGATCGTGGACAGCACCGCAGAAGACATTGTTTTGTCGTCGCTTTTCACGGGCGTGTCCGGCAACTACCTCAAACCGTCGATCACGGCTGCGGGTATGGATCCTGATAACTTGCCAAGCGCCGATGCCTCTTCGATGAACTTTTCCCAAGGCTCTTCAAAGCCGAAAGCCTGGAAGGAAATTTGGGGCGCCGGTCAGGGCATTGGCGCCGTGACGGAATTGACCAGTGCCGGGACGCTGGTGGATCGGGTGGCGCAAGAGTACATGGCCGCGGGCCGCAAACTGGCGCAGGAGTTTGCGTCGTAGACCATGGCCGAGCTGATGGTCATACGGCATGGGCAGGCGTCCTTTGGCTCGGCCAATTACGACCAGCTGTCAGACTTGGGTCATTTGCAATCCAAGTTGGTCGGCGACGCGTTGCAATCCATGGGGTGGATCCCAGACAGGTGCGTTACAGGCGGCCTGCAGCGGCAAAAAGAAACACTTGCGTCCATGGGTTTTGCCGACGCGCCGGATGAACACGCCGGCTTCAATGAATACGACTTCCACAATTTGCTGTCCGTGCGGTTTGCCGGCGACGTGCCGACGGCTGTGATGCAGGATCGCAAAACACACTTTCGAACATTGCGGGAAACTGTGCTGGACTGGCAATCTGGAGGTCTGGCTGGCGCCACGGAAACGTGGCGGGCGTTCACCCATCGTGTCGAACAGGCCCGGCGCTTTGCGACCGATACAAAGGCCAAGCGCGTTTTGGTCATCAGTTCGGGCGGTGTCATTGGTCAGCTGGTGGCGCGCGCCACAGAGGCGCCGGATGCGCAGATGATGTCCCTGAACCTGCAGGTGAAAAACACGTCGATCACGCGGTTTATCTTTACGCCTCGCGCCTTTTTCCTGCATGAATTCAATTCAACGCCGCATTTTGCCGCCCCAGAGCGTGCCAATTTGATGACTTATAGTTGAGGACACCGCATGACCACGCAATCGCAAACCCTTGATCTTGTTGCGGTGGATCGTTTCATGGCTGACACGGTGCCCGGCTACCAGGGCCCTTTGACGGCCAACAAGTTCGAAACCGGGCAGTCGAACCCCACCTTCCGGCTGGATACGCCATCTGCGCAGTATGTGCTGCGTCGAAAACCACCCGGTGTCTTGTTGAAATCCGCCCATGCCGTGGATCGCGAATTCCGCGTGCAAAAGGCGTTGTACGACACCGACGTTCCCGTCGCGCGCATGCATGTGTTGTGCGAAGACGATGACGTGATCGGGTCGTCGTTTTACATCATGGATTTCATGCCGGGCCGGAATTTTGCCGATCCAACCGCCGCGGGTGACACACCGCAAGAACGTGGCGCCATCATCGATGAGATGAACCGCGTGCTGGCGGCCTTGCATTTGGTCGACCTTGAGGCGACGGGGCTGTCAGATTACGGCCCGCCGGGCAATTACTTTGAACGACAAGTTGCGCGTTGGTCCAAACAGTACCAAGCTTCGGAAACGAGCAGCATCAAGGCGATGGACGATCTGATGGCCGCGCTGGTGTCTGACATGCCGCCTGATGATGGCCAACGCACGTTGGTGCATGGGGACTACCGCATCGACAACATGATTTTCGACGCGGAAACCGCGGCCTGCAGGGCCGTGCTCGATTGGGAGTTGTCAACGATTGGTCACCCGTATGCCGATCTGGCCTCGGTGATCATGCAGTGGCAAATGCCTCCGGGGCGCGAAGGACGCGGATTGGCGGGATTGGACCGGGGCACGGTGGGCCTGCCTTCGGATACAGAATTTGTCGCAGCGTATTGCAAGCGGCGCGGACTGCCGGGCATCGACAACTTTGGCTTTTATCTGTCGTTCTGCTTTTTCCGTATGGCCGCCATCATTCAAGGCGTACTGAAGCGGGCGCTCGACGGCAATGCATCCAATCCCGAACGCGCCCGGCAAGTTGGCCAATACGTGCCTGTTTTCGCGGAACATGGCCTTAAAGCCTTGCGTGGATAAGGGGGACAACTTGGACGACCTTGAACTCACAACTGACCCCGCCGAAGAGAAAGATCGCAACTTCATCACGGCTCTTGCCCGAGGGCTCGATGTTCTGCGCGCGTTCAAACGCGGCGAGATTGAACTGACAAACACCGACATTTCCGAACGCACGGGTCTGCCGAAAGCCACCGTGTCCCGGCTGACATATACATTGGTGAAACTGGATTACCTCGTGGCGAACGCGCGCACGGGCACATACCGTTTGGGGCCGGGCGTGATGCGATTGGGCTTTGGCGTGCTGTGCGGAATGGAAATTGGCGACCGTGCGCGAATGGCCATGGCCGAATTGTGCAAGGGACCCAACGACTACATCACAGTGGCCTTGGGCGAGCGTTATCGTGCTGGCGTGGTTTACCTTGCGGTGGAACGGTCGGTTCAGGATGTATCGCTATCAGCGCATGTCGGTATGCGCTTGCCGCTGTTTTACTCGGCTATTGGCAAGGCGGTCCTTGTGGGTCTGTCAGAGGATCAGCGCGACCAGATCATCCAAACCTTGGCGCCAGACTATCCGGGCCGCGAGCCGGAATGGCGCGACAACATCGCACGCGGCATGGAAGAGTACGAGGCCAAGGGCTTTTGCACCGGCTTTGGTGAATGGCGCCCCGACGTCAACGGGATCGCGGTACCGGTCTTTTCTCCGGATGGTGGCCGGGTCTATGGCATGAATGTAGGGGGGCCGTCCTTTCACGTGCAGCCAGCAGAGTTGGAAGCCGTCTATGCGCCAAAACTGATCGCCGCCAGCGAGAGCTTGGGCCAGAGAGCGTGATTCTGCGGACTGCAAAAAACAGACGCGAAACCTGATTCCGCACAGCGAAACGCGCCGATCATCGTACATTTTCCGGGCCGCCTGCGCCGAACCCGGTGTTTCGCGTCCGCGCGATATCTGTCGCGCGGCTTCGAACAAACTGAACGTAGCGTTTTTTCAAACTGCCGCAGGGCGCTTATTTTGCAACCGCAGCATTCCAGGGTGCTGTCGGTCACCCCCCCCAAGGTGGATTTTTGCACTGTATCACAGGCGTCTTGGCCGGTGCTGGAAGGAACCCGAATCCAGAAGCCGTCCGGGTATGCTGCACTGCAGTAGTATCCGTGCCGCGCAAGCAAAAGAAGCGTATGCGATCGGTCTCATTTTCCGCATCTGCCGATGCTTGACTTTGGTTTTCAATGTGTAAGGCTTTCACACATGCCTTGGTGAATAATGAGAAATCACAACGCGCGCCGGGCGTGAGATAGGGAGGAATTCCAATGCGCAAAACGACCCGTTTCGGTTTATCTGCGGCATTGGCTTTGGCGATTTCAGCCACAGCCAGTTTCGCAGAGAACGTGAAAATTGCCTTCATCGATCCGTTGTCCGGGCCCTTCGCCGGCACCGGCACAAATGGCCTTCACATGTTCGAGTTTGCGGCTGAAGAGCTCGTGAACAAAAAAGGTGGCGTGCTAGATGGCCAGATGTTCGAAATCGTGGGCTTTGACAACAAGATCAGCCCCAAAGAGTCGCTCATCCAGTTGCAAGTCGCGATTGATGACGGCATCCGCTACATCGCACAAGGCAACAGCTCTGGCGTGGCGAACGCGCTGACCGAGGCGATCGATAAGCACAACCGCCGTAATCCTGACAACCGCGTGTTGTTCCTGAACTATTCTGCGGTGGATCCTGCGCTGACCAACGACAAATGCAACTTCTGGCACTTCCGCTTTGACGCCAATGCCGACATCAAGATGGATGCGCTGACTGATGTCATCGCGGCAGATGACAGCATCGAGAAGGTGTACATCATCGGCCAAGATTACAGCTTTGGTAAGGCTGTGGCAGCGGCCGCCGTGAAGTATCTGGGCGAAAAGCGCCCCGACATCGAAATCGTAGGCAATGAACTGCACCCAATCGGCAAAGTGAAAGACTTTACGCCATATTCGCGCAAGATCGTATCGTCCGGTGCGGACGCCATGATCACCGGCAACTGGGGCGCCGACATGGTTGGTCTTGGAAAGTCGGTGCTGGAAAATGGCTACTCCGGTCCGATCTATACCTATTATGCTGCAGCCGACGGTATCACCGCCGCCTTCGGCGAAGCGGGTAAAGGTTCGCTGCGGTTGGTGTCGGAAGGCACGTTGAACCCGCCTGTCTCTGATGCGGCACTGGAATTCTCACGAGCTTTCAAAGCCAAGTATCCCGATGGCAATCTCAGCCAGTTGCGGATCACCAATACGCTTGAAATGCTGGCCAAGGCGATCAACGAGGCCGGATCCGCCACCGATGTTGTTGCGGTGGCCAACGCGCTGGAAGGCATGGAGCATGACAGCCTTTGGGGCGGCAAGCTGTACATGCGTCCCAACGACCACCAGCTGATCCAAGACGTTCATATCATGGCGCACACGGACGAAAATGTTGTCGTCGACTATGACAATTCGGGCTTTGGTATGGTGAATGAAAGCACCGTCACCATGGCCGCGATGGACAGCCCCAGCACCTGCAACATGAAGCGGCCTTGAGCCGTGTGACACCGGCCGCCTTGAGGGCGGCCGGTCCTTCTTGATCCGGAACACCGAAACAGGGGGAGAGGCATGGACCTCGTACTCGTCAATCTGATCGACGGGCTTGTGACAGGGTTGCTCCTGTTCATGCTTTCGGCGGGCCTTACGCTTATCTTTTCCATGATGGGCGTTTTGAACTTTGCGCATGCCAGCTTTTATATGCTGGGGGCCTATTTCGCCTATCAGATCAGCACCTATTTCGGCTTCTGGACCGGCCTGTTGATCGCGCCCCTGATCGTGGGGGTCGGCGGTGCGCTGGTGGAAAGATACGGCCTGAGGCGCGTGCACCAGTACGGCCATGTGCCAGAACTTATCTTCACCTTTGGTTTGGCACTGTTGATCGAAGAGCTGGTACAGTTCGTCTGGGGCAAGAACCAGATGCCCTACAACCCTCCAGAGATCCTGCAATTTACGTTATTCTCGATTTCCGGAAACGCCGTGCCCGCCTACAAGATCTTTATGATCTTCGTATCGATCATTATCTTTGTCGGGCTTCTCTATGTGCTGACACGCACCCGGATCGGCATGATCATTCAAGCCGCCTTGAGCTATCCGAAAACGGTAGAGGCTTTGGGCCATAACGTACCGCTTGTGTTCATGGGCGTGTTTGGCGTTGGCACCGCACTGGCCGGGGTTGCCGGGGTGATCGCCGGTCCGGTGCTTGGCACATTTCCCGGCATGGCGGTGGTGCTCGGCTCCATCGTTTTCGTGACGATCGTGATTGGCGGGCTTGGATCGCTTTGGGGCGCACTGGTTGCCTCTTTGCTGATCGGATGGATCACGACATTTGCGGCGTCATACAATGTGGGCGCAGCCGATGTGCTGCTCTCGCTCGGGTTTGAACGCCCGTTGGATCTTTCGGACAGCATGTGGCGCGACCTGTGGACTCTGACGCTGCCACAGATCGGGCCAATCCTTCCATATCTGCTGATGGTCGTGATCCTTGTCTTTCGTCCACATGGCCTGCTGGGGAAACGTGACGTATGACCGACACCACCCAAAAAACCGATTTGGTCGCTGGCTCGGGCCTGACTCTGGCCAACGCCATGCCATGGATCGTTGCAACGATCTTTCTGATATTGATGCCGCAGATTTTCACGTCGAACAGCGCCATCACGATCATGAACCAGATGGCCATCACGATCGTTTTCGCGCTGGCCTACAACATGCTGCTCGGGCAGGGTGGCATGCTGTCCTTTGGGCACGCGGTCTACATGGGTGTGGGCGGGTTCTTGTGTGTTCACATGATGAACTACATCGAGGACTTCGCGCTACCCATTCCCCTGCCGGTCCTACCACTGTTCGGTGGTTTGTTCGGCTTGGGTTTGGCAACGATTGTCGGCAGTTTTTCCACGCGCAAAGCTGGAACGGTCTTTGCCATGATCTCGCTCGGTGTGGGTGAATTGATCGCGGCATGTTCGGTGATCATCGTTGCCTTTTTCGGCGGTGAAGAAGGGATCAGCGGGGACCGCACTTATGGTTTGCCGTTTTTTGGCGTTGAGTTCCTTCAGCAGATCGAAGTCTACTACCTGATTTGTTTCTGGCTGCTGCTGTCTGCGCTGCTGATGTACCTGTTTTCGCGCACGCCCATTGGCCGGATGGCCAACGCGGTCCGCGACAACCCTGAACGGGCCGAGTTCCTGGGCTATTCGGCCCGGTGGGTGCGGTTTTATTCCTTCATCGCCTCTGGCTTTTTCGCAGGCATCGCTGGCGGTCTTTTTGCGATCAACTACGAAATCCTGACCGAAGAAAACCTGAACGCCACGCAATCGGGCGTGATCTTGCTGATCACGTTCCTTGGTGGCGTCGGCTATTTCTTCGGACCGATCCTGGGGGCGATCGTTTTCACCTATCTGCAAACCGTTCTGAGCCTGGAGACAGAAATCTGGGCACTGTATGTCGGTGCGCTGTTTGTGGCGACGGTCATGTTCTTTCCAGGCGGGTTGGCGGGTTTGCTGATGATGCACTACCCAGCCGCCCGTATGGGGAAACTGGGCGCGTTGGCCGTGCCCTACGCCAAGGTTCTAGTGCCAGGCACGTTCGGCGTTCTGGGGGTTTGCGCCTTAATGGAAATTGTCTTTCACCTCAGGCATGCCGCGTTGGGCGACGAGGAAATGACGCTGTTCTGGACCACGTTCAACAGTCACGACATCCTGCCATCCCTGATTTTTCTGGCCATTGCGGCGGGCGGCATCTGGCTGGCCAAGCGGGGCGCCTCTGAAATGGCCGCAGCGTTTCACCAAGCCAATACGCTAGAGGGCGCGGCATCATGACCCCAGCATTGAAAATCGACGGCTTGCACAAGAGTTTTGGCAAGGCTGAGATCATTCGTGGCATCGATCTGGATATTCGCGCCGGGGAAAGACACGCCATCATCGGGCCGAACGGTGCCGGAAAATCCACGCTGTTCAATCTGATCACCGCCCGCTTTCCGCCAACGTCCGGCAGCGTGCAACTGCACGGGACCGACCTTGCCGGCATGGCCCCGTACGAAATCAACCGGATGGGATTGAGCCGGTCCTTTCAGATCACGAACATCTTCCCAAGGATGACCGTTTTTGAAAACGTGCGGTGCTCCTTGTTGTGGTCGATGGGATACAAGTATTCATTCTGGAACCTTGTCAGCCGATCGCGCGCACTGACCGAGGCCGCGGACGAGATACTTGACCAGATCAACCTGACCAACCGGCGCGAATTGCCCGCGGGCGTGCTGTCTTATGCAGAACAACGCGCATTGGAAATCGGCATCACGATTGCCGGAGGAGCCGATGTGATCATGCTGGACGAACCAACCGCTGGCATGAGCCACTCGGAAACTGACTACATCGTCGACCTCATCCGAAAGGTCACCGAAGAAAAGACGCTGATCATGGTGGAACACGACATGGGCGTGGTGTTCGGGTTGGCGGATCGGATTTCGGTGCTTGTGTACGGTGAAATCATAGCAACCGGAGCGCCAGAAGACGTGCGTGGAAACGCGCGCGTTCAGGAAGCCTATTTGGGCGCCGCATTGGAGGCTGAGCACTGATGCTTGATGTTCAGGATATGCATGCGTTTTACGGGAAGTCCCATATTCTGCAGGGCGTGACGCTCAACATCCAAGAAGGCGAAATCGTTGCCTTGCTTGGGCGAAATGGGGTGGGGCGATCGACCACATGCAAGGCCGTGATGGGCGAAGTGGAGCCGCAGGGGTCCGTAAAGTTTCGTGGTACTGAAATCGCGGGACGCAAGGCTTACGAAATCGCCAATCTCGGGATCGGGTACGTCCCTGAAAACCGCGACATCTTTCCCGGCCTGACAACACGGCAAAACCTGATCCTGGGCTTGAAGCCGGGCCAGAAAGACGGGCAGGGGCGCTGGTCCATGGAGGACATGTTCAACATGTTCGAAAATTTGCGCAACCGGGCCGATGTCGAGGCATCAGTTTTGTCGGGTGGCGAACAGCAGATGCTCACGATGTGCCGCACTTTGATGGGTGATCCCGATCTTATCATGATCGACGAGCCGACCGAAGGTCTCTCGCCGCAAATGGTGCAGCGGGTGGCAGAACTGCTCAAGGAAATCGCCAAGCGCGGTATCGCCACGTTGCTGGTGGAACAGAAGCTGGCCATCGCCATGGACATCGCGCATCGCGTTTATGTCATGGGCCACGGACAGGTGGTGTTCGAGGGCACGCCTGCCGAATTGCGACAGCGAGACGACGTACGCAAAGAATGGTTGGAAGTATAGCCGGGACCGGCGGCTATAGCGTCAACGCCGTTTGCAGCGCCGGACGTTGTGACAATCGTTCCAGATACGTCAGCAGGTGTGGTTTGTCTTCAAGATCGGCGCCCAGTCTGCGCGCCATCAAGGCGGCGTGACCGGTCATGATATCGGCTGCGGTGAAGTCTCCGGCCAGATAGTCTCGCCCGTTCAGATGCGCATTCACCGCTGTCAGCATTTGGCCCAGCAGTTTGGTGGCGCGCTTTGCATGGGTCTCGCTGCGGCGCTCTGGCGGTAACAGCAGTGTTTCAACCACGATTGCATTCATTGGTGGCATGATCATGCCTTCGCAATAGTGCAGCCATTGCAAGTAATTCGGAAATTCCGGGTCGTCGATCGCCGGCTGAAGACGCCCTTCGCCATACCGGGCAAGCACATACTGAACGATCGCGCCAGATTCAAAAATCGTGACATCCCAGTCCGTTAGCGTCGGAACCCGACCCATTGGATGAATTCCCCTGTACTCAGGTGCGCGCATTTCGGGCGCGCCCAGTACAAACCGCTCCAGTTCATAATCCAGGCACAGCTCCTCCAACAACCAGACGATGCGAACGGCGCGACTTTGCGGCGCAAAATAAAGTTTCACGATTGGCTCCCTGGCCTTGGTGTTCAGGGCAGCTTTGCGCGAAGCCGCCAGTCCTGCAATACCTTTCCCACCCTGTGAACAGCGTTGATCAACGCATCCAGCCGGGTCAGACTGCACCACAAACAAGAATGGAGAATGAGCCGATGCCCGGGGACAGCGGATTTGATAAGGACCGGTTGCCATGGCTGTCCGATTGGATGCAGCGGTACGTGGACGATCGGAAATACCCCGGCTGCAGCCTGATGATCCACCGTCATGGGCGCGAGGTTTTCTTTGATGCCCGCGGCGCCCGAAACATCGAAGAAAACCTGCCGTTCGAACGGGACACGGTCGCGCGGATTTACTCGATGACCAAGCCGGTCACGTCCGTGGCCATCATGATGCTGGTCGAACGCGGGATTGTACATCTTGATGCGCCGCTGTCGGACTTTCTGCCAGAGTTTTCCGAAAGTCGCGCCTTGGTCCCAGGGGCGACCGCGCTGGATCACGTCGCGCCCTGTGCCACGCCGACCCTGCACCAGATGCTGACGCATACCAGCGGGCTGACCTATTCCTTCAATCCGGGCCTCCTGGCCGAAGCCTATGCAGACAAGGCGCTGGAATTCGAACCTGACCAGGGCACACTCGGCGCCATGTGCACGCAGGTCGCAGAGCTGCCGCTGGCCTTTGCTCCGGGACAAAAATGGGAATACTCCATCAGCATCGATGTTCTGGGTCGCGTCGCCGAGGTTGTGACAGGCAAATCGTTGGAACAAGTGTTCCAAGAAAACATTCTTGATCCGCTGAACATGGCCGCGACCGGCTTTCGCGTGCCACAAGGGGCAGGGGACGGGTTCGCGTCGCTTTACACGCCACTTGCTGGCCGCGCCATGGGATTGAACGACAGCGCACGCGGCACTGATCCTTTGCGTCTGGTAGATGACCATCGCAATAGCCCCTTTCTTCGATCAACCCTGTTTTCGGGCGGCGGTGGTCTGGTCGGGACCATCGACGACTACATGCGCTTTGCCGAAATGCTGCGGTCCGGCGGCGCCGCGCCAAATGGGCGGCTTTTGGGGCCGCAAACACTATCTTTCATGATGCGCAATCATCTGGCGGGTGACATAGCGTCAATGGGGCCTTCGAGTTTTGCCGAACAACCCATGGACGGGATGGGGTTTGGGCTGGGTGGCGCAGTGGTTCTGGACCCAGCCCGCGCCCGTACACCTGGCAGCATTGGGGACTTCAGCTGGGGCGGCATGGCTTCCACATTCTTCTGGGTCGATCCCATGCTCGATTTATCCGTTGTTTTCTTTACGCAACTGTCGCCATCCAGCTCGTATCCGTCCCGCGCACAGCTCAAGGCCTTGGTGCAGGCCTGCCTGGCCTAATCACCTTGGCCACCTGCTGATTGTGCAGTAACGTCCCGCCGGAACAGCAAGAATGACCTTTCGGGCCGGGCAAATGCCAAAAACCACTCCGGCAACGCAGAACGTTGCACCCGATGGTGCGTCCTCACAGGCGCAGGCGCCAAATCTTGGCGGGCGCCCGTTTTGTATCTGGACGCTTCAACGGACCGGGGGCACCAATTTCAAAGCCATTCTGAATGCGGCGTCGGATGCCGGGTCTTGGGAGGACGAACCGTTCAACCACGGCCGGCAACTGTTCCGCATCACCAAGGTACTTCTGGAAGAAGACCGACCCAAGAAGCTTGCAACGCAGATCGAACGCGCGATGGCCAAGCGCAAGAATTTCAAGCACTGCGTAGAAGTCGTACCGTTCCCGATCACAACCGCGCTAATCGGTGCAACTTCTGCCGAATACCGACACCTCGTGCTGTATCGCAAAGTCACGGTTGATCGGCTGCTTTCCGTCGAATTCGCCTTGCGCACACAAGTTTGGGGGCCGGGTGCCGAACGGGCAAGTGTTGATGAGCAAGCGGCGTTCAACGATCCTTTGGACATTGAAAAATTGGTGGAGCGGGCGCAGTTTGCCAATTTCTGTTTGCAAAAAACATGGAACCTGCTGGTCGAAAACAACGCCAGCGTTGCGGCCATATCCTTTGAAGAGCTGTATTCGGAACCCCAAGAGGTTGCAGGCCAAGCTCTGGCGCGCATCTTTGCAGCGTGGGAGGTGCCGATCGACCCATCGGCGCTGACAGGAATGGTCCAAAGCCTCCGCGGCCGCGGAAATCAGAGGACATCCAACCTATACAACCGTTTCAAAGGGGCGGACATTTTGCAGCAAAAAGCAAACGCCTTGCCCGCCTTCACATTTCAAAACTGAGGACTGCCCGAAAATGGCCAAAGATCCCGTCGCCGAAGAACTGTTGACGCTATTGGATATCGAGCGGTTGGAAGTGGACTTGTTCCGGGGGCAGGGGACAGGGGGCGAAACCAGCACGCGCATTTTTGGCGGGCAGGTGATTGCACAAGCCCTGATGGCCGCGTATCGCACCGTGCCGGACAGGCTGTGCCATTCCTTGCACGCGTATTTCATTCGGCCAGGCGATCCGTCGATCCCCGTGATCTACAGCGTCGATCACGCCCGAGACGGCGGCAGTTTCACGACCCGGCGTGTGGTGGCCATTCAACACGGCAAACAGATCTTCAACATGTCTGCGTCGTTCCATGTGAGCGAAGAAGGCTGGGATTATCAACATGATATGCCCGAGGTCGATGGCCCCGAAGGCTTGTTGGAACGGGCTGAATTGCGCCAGCAGAACGTCCACCGGATCCCCGAGAAGTATCATGGAGATTTTCTGCGCCCCCGTCCGATCGAGGTGCGCGAAGTAGCGCCGCGCGATTTCTTTACGCCCGAGCCCGCAACAGACGCCAACCACATGTGGATCCGCATGCATGGCGCGGCGGGCGCGGATCCACAGATGCAGCACTGCTTGTTGGCCTATGCGTCCGACATGAACTTGCTTGCATCCGGCCTGCGCCCACACGGGCTGACTTGGTTTCAGGGGCAAGTGATGAGTGCGAGCCTGGACCATGCCATGTGGTTTCATCGGCCCATCCATTTCGAAGAGTGGCATTTGTATTCTATGGATGCGCCATTCACCGGCGGGGCTCGCGGGTTCAACCGCGGTTCGATATTCACAAAGGACGGCACGCTGGTGGCCAGCGTCGCACAGGAAGGACTGGTCCGGCCATACCGCCCCAAATGATCATTCGATCGGCATATCCTTGTAAATCCGATTGAGTTTTCGCATGCCACCCAACCAACGATCGTAGTTTTCCGTTTTCAGCCGGATGTAATCGAGAACATTCTTGTGCGGCAGAACCAAAAAGATCTCGTCACGTATAGCGGCGACACAGGCTTCGGCGGCGTCCTCGGGCTCTAGCATGCCGTCGATTGCAGCAACGTGGTTTTCCAGTCCGCGGGTCATTTCGGTTCGCACGGCTTGAGGGCACAGAACCGATACTTTGATGCCGTCGTCGCCATAGGTGAGGGAAAGCCATTCCGCCAATCCCACGGCCGCGTGCTTGGTGACACCATACGGTGCTGACCCGATCTGGTTGAGCAATCCGGCCGCCGAAGATGTGTTCAGCAAATACCCACCACCGCGCGCGACCATTCTGGGAACGACGTGGCGGGCAGCCCATACATGCGACATCACGTTGATATCCCAAATACGCTGCCAGTCTTCGTTGCCCACCTCGACACCGCCGCCAATCGAAATCCCGGCATTCGAGCAGAACAGGTCAATGGGCCCAACGTCGGCCTCGGTCTGTTCGATCAACTGAGCGATATCAGCTTCCTGCCCAACATTCACTTCACTTGCAATGCCATTGACCTTATTCGCAGTTTCCTGTGCGCCGCTCAGATTGAGATCCGCACAAACCACTTTAGCCGCGCCTTCGGCAGCAAAGCGTTCCGCCATGGCCCGACCAATGCCGCCCGCGGCACCGGTCACCACAATCACTTTGTCCTTGAGTTCCATATCACCTCGCTACGACCACATGCTGGATCCGCCGCAGACCGTCAGCGCCTGACCCGTCATGTACCGGCTGGCGTCCGACGCCAGAAACACGGCGATCCCCTTGAAATCCTCCGCTTCGCCCAACCGGCGCAGCGGAATGCCAGTGCGGATGCGGTTTTCAACCTCGGGCTTGTCCCATAGTTCACGCGCAAATTCAGTTTTCACCAACCCAGGGCAGAGCGCGTTGACCCGAATACCACTGGGGCCGAATTCAAGAGCCAAGTTGCGGACAAGTCCGATCAGGGCCAGTTTTGACACGCCATAGATCCCCAACTGTTCGGAGGCCTTGAATGCCCCAATGGACGAGGTGAACACCATCGACCCGCCGCCGCGGTCCCGCATGCCCGGTTCGGTCAGTTGCGCGAGCCACAGATTGGACTGCACATTGGTAGCCATTGTCTTTTCATACGCCGTGTCCGGAATGGCAGAGGTCACACCGTAGTAAGGGTTCACGCCTGCATTGCCGATCACGATGTCAAACGCGCCAACCTGTTCCTGTCCGGTTCTGACCAGCATATCCAGCTGATCCTTGTGTCCCGCGTTGGCCGGGATGGCTTTGGCACAGGCGCGCCCTACGGCGTTGTTTATTCCATCAGCGGCGGCTTCCAGCGGATCACGATTGCGCGCGGAAATCACGACCGAGGCGCCATGCGCCGCCAAAGCCGTCGCCATCGCCAACCCCATGCCTTTGGATGCCCCTGTGAGCAAAGCGGTCCTGCCGGTGAGATCAAACATGGTCACGCCCGGCGCGAGTTCGACGCCTCGTAGGCGCGGACTTCGGCCCGCCCAACCACATGGTGATGTACTTCATCGGGCCCGTCCGCAAACCGCAACGTGCGTTGTCCGGTGTACATTTCAGACAGCGGCGACCATTGCGATATTCCGGTTGCACCGTGAACTTGCATGGCTTGATCGATGATATCACACACTTTTTCTGGAACCATAGCCTTAATCATGCTGACCCAGATGCGCGCTTCCTTGTTGCCCAGAACGTCCATCGCCTTGGCTGCTTTTAACACCATCAGGCGCATGGCTTCGATCTCGATCCTGGCGCGGCTGACAGTTTCCATGTTCTTGCCCAAGTCTATGATCCGTTTGCCAAATGCTTCACGACTCACGCCACGCTCGATCAGCAAGTCCAGCGCACGTTCGGCGGCGCCAATGGAACGCATGCAATGGTGGATGCGCCCAGGCCCCAGACGCAACTGAGAAATCTCAAAACCGCGGCCTTCACCGAGCAGGATATTGTCCTGCGGCACACGGACGTCGGTAAACCGGATATGCATATGACCGTGCGGGGCATCGTCATGACCGAAAACATGCATCGGCCCCACAATTTCAACGCCGGGTGTGTCAATCGGCACGAGAATTTGAGATTGCTGACGAAACGTCTCAGCCTCGGGCGAGGTTTTCACCATTACGATCATGATCTTGCATCGCGGATCACCAGCACCAGAAATGTAGTATTTTTCGCCGTTTATGATCCATTCGTTTCCATCGAGCACCGCGCTGGTCGAAATGTTCTTGGCATCAGACGACGCGACATCTGGTTCCGTCATCGCAAAAGCGGACCGGATTTCGCCGGCCAACAGTGGCACCAACCAAGCGTCTTTCTGGGCCTGCGTACCGACGCGCTCCAACACCTCCATGTTGCCGGTATCCGGTGCAGAACAGTTCAGGGTTTCTGGGGCGAGGGGGTTTTTGCCAAGTTCGGCAGCTATGTAGGCATAGTCCAGGTTGGATAGACCTTCACCTGTTTCCGCATTCGGCAAGAAGAAGTTCCACAATCCCGCGTCCCGCGCTTTTTGCTTCGCGCCTTCAAGCAGGTCCAACTGTCCGGGTGCATATGACCAACGATCTGACCGACCTTCACCCAGACGAAAAAACTCTTCGGTTATCGGATCAACATTTTCGGTGATATGTTTGATAACCTTCGTTAAAAGTGGCTTGGCCGTATCAGACATTTCCAGGTTGTTCATTTCAAAGGGCGTAGCCGTGTGCGTCATATCAAGCCTTTCTGTTCGCAGGGTCGCCACAACGTGCGATCCGTATCAGGGACGTTGGTTTGAACGTTAGATGGGAACACAGCCCATGTGAATACCGCATGTCGGAACCTTGTTCCGCAGACTGACATTTGTTGGAGTACAAGGCCCTGGTGGCATCTTATTTTAACATAATATATATTATACGACTTACAGACCTGGCCGCAAAGCAAAGAGCTCACCGAAAAACACCTCAGGAAAGTCACTCTACCCTTAAAACCAACGAGGCAGACACGACGTAGCTGGGTGCAACAACCCGATGGCCACGGCAAACCCACACTGACCGCAAGACCTGCTTGCCATTGACTGACGCCCTTGGGGCCACCGCGTTAGAAACACTACTCTTCGCTCAGGGCCCGCATCTTGGCGATCAGTCCTGCAGCCCGCATGCCGGTGCCGCAATAGATCAAAACCGGTTTTGGCAACGCTGGATACATGCCAGCCAAGTCCCGCGCGTTCTGTTCGGTGGCGCCGGTTTTCTCAACCGGCAGATAGTGCATGTCCAGGTCAGCATTTTCTGCCACGCGTTGCAGTTCGGCATATAGCGGTTGATCTTCGGCTTCACCGTCGGGCCGCACGGAAACCACGGATCGAAAGCCAAGCGCGCGTACTTGCGGCAAGTCGCGAGCAGTGATCTGCCCAGTGACCGAAACGCTATCGTCGATCTTTTTCAGGTCCATGTTCCGTCCTCCTCTGCTCTATCAAATGTTGACCGTACGCCTATGGTTTTGCCTTGATCTGCCGCAAGGCAGCGTCTCTGATACCGGACCGCGAGGGCAGTGTGGCGCCATAGGCGGGACCAGTGGCGATGAAGCTGTCCTGCGCGGTCTCAAGGCCCACTGATGTTCGGTCAGCGGCGTAAAAGAGCGTCGCAATCTCAAAACCCTGTGCGCCCGTCCTGCGGCATTCATCCACAATCAGCAGATGGGTGCAGTCCGCCGTGGCTTGCAAAAGCGCAGATTTTGGCAAAGGCGCCAGCCAGCGCAAGTCCACCACCCGAGCCGAGATCCCCTGCTCTTTCAAATCTGCCATGACCTGGCAGCCGAGATGCACGCCGTTTCCGTATGTAACAATGGCAATGTCTGTGCCGGTACCTCGCACGGCCACTTCCCCCAGCGGCGCGCCGGAGCCACGATCGGGATGCGCACACATCCATTGACCATCGCCGGGAGCCAACAAATCGCGCATCGTGTACTGGGCAATGGGTTCTACGATAACCACCACCCGCTGGTCTTCTCGTGCGAGTCGCACGGCTTCACGGTGCAGACGCACGGCCTCGGCCCCGTCTGACGGACAGCCGATCACGATGCCCGGTATATCGCGCAGTACCGCAAGCGAGTTGTCATTGTGAAAATGACCACCAAACCCCTTTTGATAGCCAAGCCCGGCGATCCGTACGACCATGGGATTGCTGAACTGACCATTGGAAAAGAACGGCAAGGTGGCCGCTTCGCCGCGCAATTGATCCTCGGCATTGTGCAAATAGGCAAGGAACTGAATTTCAGGCATGGGCACGAAGCCGTTTTGCGCCAATCCAATGGACAGACCCAAAATGCTTTGCTCGTCCAGCAAAGTATCGATGATCCGATCAGCGCCAAAGCGGCTTTGCAACCCGTGTGTTACGCCATAGACACCGCCCTTGCGGCCGATATCTTCGCCGGCCATCACGACTTCGGGAAAGGTTGCCATCAGGTCGGCAAGCCCCGCGTTCAGCAACTTGTTCATGGGCATCCGGTCCGTCGATTGGACCGGTAGCGGGTTGCCGTGGTAGTGCACGGCGCGTCGTGGCGGCACGATGGATGTCATCACATCATCGGCCGTTTCCAGCTTTGGCCGGGTGACGGCGCGCTGTGCCTTGGCTTCGGTTTCCGCCCAGATCGCACGATACCGCGCAAGCACGTCCTCTGTCGATGCAACACCTTCTGCGATCAACCGCGCTGCAGTGTGGATCAGCGGGTCATTCCGCTCTGCCGCCTCGATTTCGCGCTGCGGACGATATCCCGCCTCCATATCCGGTCCGGCATGCCCATAAAGCCGAACACAGGACATATGCACCACGACCGGCCGCCGCCTTTCGCGTGCGAACGCCGCAGCTTGCCGCGTGACATCATAGGTTTCGGCAATATCAAGCCCGTTGCATGCAAAGTAAGTCAGGCCCGGGCGGGATTGCAAAACGGCAGCCACCCACCCGTCCGGAGATTTCGTGGAGATGCCGATGCCATTGTCTTCGCACAGGTAAACCAATGGCAAGGGAACCCGTTGCCAGCTGGTCCAGCCGGCGGTGTTCAAAGCGCCTTGGGCGGTCGAATGGTTCAGCGAAGCATCCCCAAAACTGCAAAATGCCACTGCGTCTTTGGGATAGTGCGCCTCAAGTTGCGCAACACGCGCAGACAAGCCAATGCTATAGGCCGCCCCAACGGCCTTGGGCAGATGGCTTGCAATTGTAGAGGTCTGCGGCGGGATGTTGAGTGTTTTGGACCCCAGCACCTTGTGCCGTCCGCCACTTATGGGATCTTCGGCAGAAGCCGTGAAGCTCAACAGCATATCCCAAAGCGGGTCCTGATCTGCAAACTGTCCGGCGCGCGCGATCTGAAAAGCAGCATCCCGATAATGCAAAAATGCCGGATCCGTGGGACGAAGAGCCAAGGCAACGGCAGCATTGCCTTCGTGCCCCGAGGACCCAATCGTGTAAAACCCCTGCCCCTTAGCCTGCAACTTGCGCGATATCCGGTCCAGATGACGGGACATGACTTGTGCGTCAAACAAGGCGCGCAGGTTGCCATGTGTCAGCCCGACATCCGAGCTGCGGCCACCGGGTGCAGGCAGATCTTTGTTAGCCACGCGCGTCTCGAACGCCGCATGAACGATGTCAGCGCGATCCATGTTCGTTGGATCAGAAGAACGCCTGAAGCCCGGTCTGAGCCCGCCCAAGGATCAATGCATGCACGTCATGCGTGCCTTCATAGGTGTTGACGGTTTCCAGATTCACCAAGTGACGGATCACCTGAAACTCAAGGCTAATACCGTTGCCCCCATGCATGTCGCGGGCCATGCGGGCGACATCCAGCGCCTTGCCACAATTGTTGCGTTTCACGATGCTGATCATTTCCGGTGCAGCATTGGCCTCGTCCATGAGTCGGCCTACGCGCAAACTGCCCTGCAAACCCAGCGCAATCTCGGTCTGCATATCTGCTAGTTTCTTTTGAAACAGTTGCGTCTGGGCAAGTGGACGATTGAATTGATGCCGGTCCAGACCGTATTGCCGGGCGGCGTGCCAACAGAACTCGGCTGCGCCCATCGCGCCCCAGCTGATGCCGTAGCGGGCGCGGTTCAAGCAACCAAACGGGCCTTTCAAACCCTGGATGTTCGGCAACAGAGCGTCTTCGGGCAGCTCGACACCATCCATCACGATCTCACCCGTGACAGAGGCACGCAAGCTCATCTTGTTGTCAATCTTGGGCGCCGACAGACCCGGCATTCCTTTCTCAAGGACAAAGCCGCGGATCTTGCCGCCATGGGCCTCTGACTTGGCCCAGACCACGAAAACATCGGCAATCGGGGCGTTCGAAATCCACATCTTGGACCCGGTCAACCTGTAGCCGGTCGCAGTCTTTTCGGCGCGGGTTTTCATGCCTGCAGGGTCGCTGCCCGCATCAGGTTCGGTCAGGCCGAAACACCCAATCCATTCACCATTGGCCAGCTTTGGCAGGTATTTCTGGCGCTGTTCTTCGCTGCCATAGGCATAGATCGGGTACATCACCAGACTGGACTGCACCGACATCATGGACCGGTAGCCACTGTCGACCCGTTCCACTTCCCGAGCCACCAACCCGTAGGCCACATAGCCCGCGCCCAGGCCACCGTATTGCTCTGGCAAGGTCGTGCCCAGCAAGCCCATATCGCCCATTTCGCGGAAGATCGAAGGATCGACTGTCTCATCAGCAAAGGCCGCCGTGACCCGTGGTTGCAGCTTTTCGGCGGCATAGGCCCGTGCACTGTCGGCGATCATGCGTTCATCTTCGGTCAGCTGATCGTTCAGACGGAACGGATCAGCCCAATCAAACGTGCCAAGGTCGGGCGCATCCTTGGCGCGCAGCGCGGGTGTTGGTTGCGACGCGATATTCATGACAATCCTCCTCCAGAGCGTTGCTGGAGAGTTTAGGGCGATCAATCAGGATTGCCCAT
>CAWUIW010000019.1:0-23071 GCA_963922515.1 uncultured Rhodobacterales bacterium
TCTACACCGGCGGCGAGGAGCGTGGACTAGTGGCGACGCTGATCCACTATCCCCGGTTTCCACGCGCCGCGCCAGCCGTCGAGATACCCGCCGAGGCGCGCGAGTTCGGTGAGGCGCTGATGCGCGCGCTGGGGCAGTCGTCTTTCACAGTGGAAGCGCCGGATGCGACCGTGTTCGTATCTCGACGGCCAACAAAGGAGCCAAAGACATGAATGCTTGGATGCCGATTGCCGATGCCCCGCGACAGGAGCCGCTCTTATTCCGAACCTACGCGCGTCCGGGAGAAGCTGCGGTCGGCATCATCAATGCGCTTGGCGAAGTCTTGACGCTTTGGGGGCAGGATGGCATCGGCTTTGAGCCGACCCACGCCATGCAGATCCCACAACTTCCGACCGTTTCCGCTAAGACAAACACGGTCAATTAAGGAGAAATAAAATGAACAACCCAATCATGAAGTATTTTGAATTTGCGCACCTACCGGAGAAACTGCAGCAGGTTTCGCGTCCATTCGGCGAGATGGCGCAACAAATGAACGATGTTTTGCCGGATGGCCCCGAGAAGTCTGCGGGGCTGAGAAAACTTCTTGAGGCGAAGGACTGCATGGTTCGGGCGGCTTTGTCATGACGGATAACCTCGCGGCTCAGGTTGTGCCTTATTCTAGTGTCGTCGGATCGTCTGTGATGCTGCTGGATCGTGGTGGGCCATGTGTTGGCATGGTTTCTATCCGAGGCATGCAGGAGCCTCTGCCGCAGAAGACGCAGGAGGCGCTTGCCGAGTTGATTGCTGCTGCGGTCAACCAGCTTCGCGCGCAAAGTAAGGAGCCAAAATGACCGATGCCGACATGCGCCGCGAGCGAATTGAGCGCCTCCTGAAAGAACTCGAATACGAAATCACGCGCGGCGTGATGGGTCGGGAGATTGAACCGGAAATGGGCTGGTCCCAGATCATGCCCGGCGGCCCTACGGGCAATGTCGTGGCCGAGTTCCGCGTGCGTCCGCTTGCCCCTGGGCAATTGCACATGGGCGACCTCCGGCCACCGCGGCTGCGCGTGGTCGACGATGACAGTGAGGAGGGTTGACGTGGGCTTTTCGCGGTTCACAGACCAAGAGGTTGAGAGGCGTCGGCAGGCGTCTGTCGCCGCCTTGGCAGCGATTGATCGCGCGGAGTTCGATCGCTGGTATCAAGAGAGGTGTGACACAGAGTATTGGTCCAGAGGTCAGTGCTGCGCGGGATGCGATTTCTGGAATAGCGCCGGGGGCTGGTCGGGTGAATGCCGTGCGGCGGGGCTGGTTCCGGCGGATGAAGTGTTCGCGTCTATTGGCATAGTTTCTTGGACCGGTCCAAAGGAGCCCGGATTTCCTCTTACCGGGGGTGACTTTTGGTGCGGTAAATTTCGGGATGATTTCGACTGGTCAACGCTACCGAGAGAATACTTGATCCAAATCGGCGCAGAATTCGGCGGTAAGTTGCAGGAAAAACCTAAGCACAGAATGGAGGGTAATCGTGGTGACTGACATCTGGCGCAATGAGAACAAACATGCAACATAAGCTGCATGTCAAACTGGCCAACAACCATCCCGCACGATCTTGACCAGGCGTTGGAATCGCTACAGCACCAGCGGGCCAGTGTGGCAAACTCGGATATCTGGGGCGTTCTTCAAGAGTGGTTAGAGAAACACCACGTGCAAGCGCCGGACAAGCTGCCAGAAAGGCCAGAACTGCCGGGCGGGCAGGGGCATTAGCGTGTTTCTGTTTCTTGCTTTGTTCCGCTGTTTTCGCTGTTTTGCAAGTTTCTGTTTTCCTCAGAAAACCCAATAAAAACAATAATTTTTGCAGTCCTCTCAGGTGCGCCAAAACAAACTTCGGCGGGTCAAAAAGCCCCCAAGATTTTCGCATGAAATAGATAATTGTCTGCTTCAGGTGCCTGCATCTCCGCCGCGGCGAATGGGTCCGGCGAAGACCGGTCTGGCGATGGTCTTATGCAAGAGAACCTCAGCTTTTTGCGAGAGTTTCCGAGTGTTGGCGCGGAGCTGGAGCCGCGAGGAGCAAACTGAGGTGCGCGGCTAAATCTCGAACTGATCAAGATCTTCGGCGATTACGCAAGGCGCGGCGCAGGCGCGCTGCATCTGTTGCAATGCGGTCTGCATTTTCTCCGGATCGTCCATGTGCTTGCGAAAATGCGTCAGAACCAGCCTTTTGACCGATTGTCGTGCAGCCATTTCGGCGATTTCCGGTGGCGTGGGTGCGGTTGATTTGTAGAAATCGGATACATCCGTCTGATCACTGAGCCGGTAGCACCAGTGCAGAAGAAGATCCGCGTCTTGACTGAATGCCGCGAAGGTGTCTGACATCCCGGCATCACCGGAATACACAAACTTCTTGCCCTCGGCGACGAGGGCATAGGCCATGCAGGTCAGATATGGTTGCGCATGTGGTACGGCGCAGCTCGATATCTCCCAACCACGCTCGACCATACTAAACCCGGCCTCGATCTCGACCACCTCGGGCGCAGGCCATGGGCGTGGCAGACGGCCGCCACGGGCCAACCAGACTTCCTGGCTGCCCTGCAGCTCGGTCCGGGCGACAAGATCGTAGGCCAGCGCCCCGTCCGGGCCAAAAAACCGTTTTGTGATCTCTGCGATGGGTTTCGGGCCAAACACCCGCAGCGCCTTACCACCTTCATCCCAGGCCGCATGCACGAGGCGCGCGTAATCCATCATGTGATCGGAGTGCAGATGTGAAAAAAACAGAATATCAATGTCCGAAGGCACCAGTCCGATTTGTAGCAATCGGTCAAAAACGCCCCCTCCACAGTCGAAGAGAATGCGTTGGTCCCCGACGTCCAGCAAATGCCCCGAAGACGCCCGGCGTACGTAAGCTTCGGGGGACCCTGATCCGAGCACTGTGAGTTTCATCGCGCCACCTCGGGCGGGGGGGTCGCTGCAGGCGCACCCAGTTTGATCGCTGCGGCGCGGCCGCCGTAGCCTTCGATCAGGGCGCGCTGATCTGCAAAGGCCATCGCGTTCACGGCATCAGGGTCAATCAATTCGTGCAAGACGGTCACGAGACTTTCGAGGGTCGCGGCATGCGCCGGGTCTGCCGCAAGATCTTGCAGCTCTTCAGGATCGGCCACCAGGTCAAACAGCTCGGGCGGGAATCCCACATAGTGGTTCAGTTTCCACCGGCCAAGCCGCAGCATGAAGGCGCCGGATACGGCCCCCACCGCGTGGTACTCGCTGAGCACAGGCCGATCCAGATCCGCGGGCGCTTGCGCGATGTCGTAGAGCGAACGCCCGGCGCCTTCAAAACTCTGGCCAAAATGATCTGGGATCGTTGCCGAGATATCCAGCAAACTCACCGGTGTGTCACAAACCCCCGGGCCAATGTCGGGCCCGGCGATAATCAGGGGCACCGAGACGCTTTCCTGATACAGGTTCGACTTTCCCCAAAGGCCGCGGGCGCCAACATTGTCGCCATGGTCCGACGTGTAGATGACGGTCGTGTCATCGCCGAATCCTGACCGGTTCAACGCGGCCAGGATTTGACCCACGTTGTGATCCGTCCATGTGGTCAACCCGTAATAGGCCGACATCGCCATCAGGCGTTCATCGGCGTCGTGAAAGGCGTTTTCGCTGTCCGCAACCGCATTCTGTTTTTCGACCCAAGGATGCCGTGCGTGGCCTTGCTTGGGGTGCAGTTTGACCTCTGGCAGGTCACCCGGCGGGTACAGATCCAGGTAGGTCTGCGGGACCACCAAGGGAAAATGGGGCGCGACCAATCCGACGAACAGGCACCATTTGCGCGGGTCTGCGCCAGCTTTCCGGTCCTCTAACCATTGCACCGTGCGGTCGACCACGGCGGTGTCGTAATCGGTGTACTTGCTCGTACCGGGCCCAATGTAGTCCCCCAGCATTCGGCTTGGCATTGTCAGCCGTTCGTCTTCCTGGCGGATCGAAGCCCAAACCATGCCGACCCCGTCTGCCACCTGCATGGGAATGTGTTCAACGTCAAATCCGGCCGGATCCTCTGCGTGCCGATAGTGCAGCTTGCCAATACTTTCGACCGGTATGTTGGCGTCCTGCAGTACGTGGCCCCAACCGCGCGGCTGGCCGACATAGGGCATGGCGTTGTCCCAAAGACGGGTCTTGTGCACGGGTTGCCCCGCGGCAAATGCGGCGCGTGCGGGCACGCAAATGGGCGAGGGGGTGTAAGCATCCGAAAATCGCAGGCCGCGTTCCGCCAGCGCATCAAGGTGCGGTGTTTGCACGAAAGGGTGGCCCGAACAGCCCATGGCGCGGGCTTGATGCTCGTCAGACATGATGACAAGCAGATTTGTGGGCATCACTCGTCTCCTCGCCAGTCCGCCGCGAGTTCAAGTTTGTCGAGCGCCGAATACACCGCGCGCAGCTCGTCAGGATCCAAGGTCTCGCGCAGCTTGGCTTGGCGCGCGCGCATTTTCGGCAATGTGTGATCGAAGAGAGCGATGCCCTTTGGGGTCAGGGACAGATGCTGCACGCGGTGATCATAGTCATCCTGTTTGGCGCTGATGAACCCTTCGGCAATCATCACCTTCAGGTTTCGGCTGAGCAGTCCCTTGTCCAATGCCGCGATGCGGGACAGCTCGGACAGTCGGGTTTGGCCGGCGGCGCCCACAAGGGCAAGGATTCGCCAACGCGACAAGGTCAAGCCGGCGTACTGCTGCAAAAGTGCATTTGCCTGGGCGTTGAGCTTCGCCTGAACGCGGGACAGGCGATAGGTCAGGAACTGGTGAAGCGGCATCCCATCATGTTGAGCGGGCTGGGGTTTTTCGACTGTCACGGTGTCCTCCTTGGGCCAGCATTGACGTTTTTGGTTGATTGGTCAACTTTATATTTGACCGATCAACTAAATTGTGGCTCACTTTGCCCATAAAGGGAGGAATAACATGAAACTCACATTCAAAGCAGCGCTGGCCGCTGCTGCATTGGCTTTGTCAGGGTCTGTGGCGCATGCGCAGGATTGGACACCTCCGGGACCGATCAAACTGCTGATCGCGTTTGCCGCAGGTGGCGGCGCTGACACGCAGGCGCGCATGATCGCGGCCGAAATCGAAACGGCCACAGGATGGAAAATCATTCCAGAACAAGCCACGGGCAAGGGCGGTCTGAACGCGGTAAAGGCCCTTGGCGGTGAGCCAACAGACGGCAGCGCCATCGCCATGATCGTGACAGAGACGCTGGGCTATAACTCTGCGGCTGCGGGCGTGAACGGGCCAGAGGCGGTGACGCCGATCACGACCACGGCAGGGACCGAAATGGCCGTGGTCGCGCTGACAAGCTCTGGTTACAAAACGTTGGGTGACGTCATCGAAGCGGCAAAGAACGGCACCGCGATCCGGTTTGGTGCAATGTCTCCATCGCTTGCCGACCTAGCTTATGTCATCGGCAAGGAAAACGGTGTTGATTTCAACGTGATTTCGGTTCGGGGCGGCAAAGCGGTCATGAACGGGCTGAATGCAGGCGACATGGATGTTGGATTTGGCGCCGGTATTCAGGCCAAGGCTGTGGCAGCGGGCGATATGGTCGAGTTGGCTTCGGCCAAAACGGGTCCATTGGTCGGGACGCCGGATGCGCCGCAATTGAAGGAGTTTGGTGTTCAGTTCACAAATGACACCATGTTCCTGATCGCCGGACCCGCTGGTATGGACGCGGCAGCGAGAGACGCAATTGCCGCCGCAATATCAAACGCGTTGACTGCGGATGGGTCTGAAGCTGCGGGTTTCATTACCAAGGGTTTTGGTGGTGTGAAGATGGTGCAGGGCGCCGAGCTTGAAAGCCTAGTTGCCGATGGATATGCGCAAGCAGGCGGGCTTCTTGCGGCCTCTGCCGACTGAGTCTGGTGGCGCGCGCCTTGCTTGGCGCGCGCCTATTCTGATCATGAAACGCTTCTTGACCCCTGATGGCCTGCTGGCCTTGTGCCTGATTTGCCTGTCGATCGCCGCGCTCGGCATTTGGTTTCCCGCCGATATAGAAACTGGCATGATCGAAAAAATGCGCAGGCAGGTACGCATCGGCGACGCGATGCTGCCGACTGTCGCCTTGGGGTTCGTGATCGCCGGTGGTCTGATGACACTTTTTGTTCAACAGCCCGATGCCCCCAGGCTGAGCCGCAGCAACCTTGGCTTTCTGGCGATGCTATTGGGCATTCTGGCGGTGTCTTTCGCAATCATGCGGTGGCTGGGGCCGTGGGTTGTGGATGTCATCGGACTGGACGCAGACTATCGCGCGCTGCGTGATGAAAGACCGTGGAAGTACATCGGCTTTCTGACCGGTGGAACGGGTTTGGTTGCGGCACTTATCACGTTGATGTCGGGTCGCCTGACATGGATCGCGGTGGTTGTCGGACTGTGCGCTGCGCTTGTTCTGATTGCGGTCTACGACTTGCCGTTCGAGGATCTTTTGTTGCCGCCAAATGGTGACGTGTGATGGACGTATTCGACTACATATCGCTGGGCGTTGCGTCGGTGTTTTCTGGACCTGACCTTGTCCTTGGTCTGCCTGTTACCCCATTCATGATCCTGGCAGGCTTCTTTCTGGGCATTTTGGTCGGTGCCACGCCAGGGTTGGCAGGGCCAATGGCCATGGCCATCTCGCTTCCGATCCTGATTTCGGTGTTCGGATACACGCCTGACGCGCTGCTGCCAGTACTGGGGTTTCTTGTTGGCGTGATGAAGGGCGCGACGCTTGGCGGAGCGGTGCCGGCGATCCTGTTCAACACGCCGGGCACGCCGGATGCCTATATGACGACGCTGGACGGTCATCCGATGGCCAAGGCCGGACAACCCGGTCGCGCGCTAAGGCTGGCGCATGTGTCCTCTGCAAGTGGCGACACCTTCTCCGACATCGTCTTGATCCTATGCGCGCCGTTTCTGGCCATCCTTGTAGAACGTTACCTTGATCTGCCGGAAAAAACGGCGCTGCTTATCCTGTCCCTGGCTTTTATTGCCACCGTAATCGGACGGTCTGTGGGCAAAGGGCTGATATCGCTTGGTTTGGGCTTGTTCGCCGCAAGCATCGGAACAGGCAACGATTTTTATCCCCGGCTCAGTCTGGACACTCAAACGTTGTCGACCGGCATATCGGTGACGTCGGCGGTTCTGGGTGTTCTCATCATTGGTGAAGTCTTCAAAGCCATCGAGGACACAGCCCGCGACCGACGCAATGCGCAGCAATCACGACCAGACGGGCAGGGTGTGCGCGAAGGGCTGCAGCCGCACGATATTCGGCGCATTTTACCCTACATCGCGCGATCTTCCGTGATCGGAACCGTAGTTGGGGCGCTGCCGGGCGTGGGCTCGACGTTGGCCGCCACGCTGGGCTACACATCTGGCCGGGCCATTCACGCCAAAACTGGCCGCACTCCGGCCTTTGGCGATGGTGCACCCGAAGGCATTGCCGCGACCGAGGCGGCCAATTCCAGCGTTTCCGGTGCAAACCTGATCCCGGTGTTGAGCTTGGGCATTCCCGGCAACGCTGCTGCAGTTTTTCTCATCCTTGCGATGGATTCGATCGGCGGGTTCAACCCTGGGCCATCGGTGTTCCGCTTCAGTTCGGATGGTGTGAACCCTGAACTTGTCATCGCCTTTGGTCTGTTCACAACGATGATGGTCGCGAACCTGTTGAACTGGACACTGGGCGGGCTGTTTATGCGGTCGGTCGGCTTCATGATCCGGGTCCCGAAGCATGTCCTGTTGCCCGTTGTCCTTTTGCTCACCCTGACATCAATCTACGTGGGTGATCCAAAAATGTCCGAAATCTGGATCGCGATCGCGTTTGGCGTGTTGGGTTACCTGATGCGCCGGGTCGATATGTCACCTTTGCCCTTCGTCATTGCCTTTATCTTGGGCGGGCGTCTGGAAGATACCGCGCGCCAGTCTTTCGAAGCAACGGGCGGCGATCCATTCTTTTTGTTTTCCAGTCCGATCGCGGCTGTCTTTATGGCGCTTGCGGTGGTCATCGTCATCTTTTCCCTAAGATCAAAGCGGAGCTCTGAGCAGTGAAACGCCCCAATATCCTATTGATTTCGGCCGATCAGCAGCGCGCCGATTGTTTCGGTCACGAAGGGCGCAACATCAAGACGCCGCATCTGGATGCATTGGCGCAGCAGTCAACCCGGTTTTCGTCTTGCATCACTCCGTGCGTGGTGTGCCAGCCTGCGCGGGCATCGATCCTGACCGGGCAGCTGTGCCGGACGCATGGGGTGCATGACAACGGGATCGACCTTGACCCGGCTATCGGGGAAAAAGGATTTGCCGGTTCCTTGTCGGCGGCCGGGTATGACACGGCGTTCTTTGGCAAAGCACACTTTTCGACGTTTCATACATTTGCCCCCACCGGAACGCCTGAATGCCTCCGATCTTCTGCCAACTATCCGGATACGTGGAACGGTCCGTATATGGGGTTTGACCACGTGGAGTTAATGCTGGTCGGGCATAACTGGTTCCTGCCGGAAAAACCGCCCGCAGGGCAACACTATGAACGATGGTTTTATGCGGATGGGCGCGGTGATGTAAAGAATGCCCTGTACGGCGAAAACGCCGGGGACACGAAGGGGGCCGCGCAAACGTGGCATTCCAAATTGCCCGCGGCCTGGCACAACTCGACCTGGACGGCCGACCGCGCGATTGACTGGATCAAGCATAAACGCGGCGCGGACCCGTTTTGTGCATGGGTGAGCTTTCCCGATCCGCATCATCCATTTGATGCCCCGGAGCCCTGGTCTCGTCTGCATGATCCCGCAAGTGTTGATCTGCCGCAGAACCGCACGTTGTCGTTCGAGGGTAAGCCCTGGTGGCATGAAGCCGTTCTGACCGGCGAGCCAACGGGCCCCAAGGAGAACGCCGAGGTCAGAAAGAACTACAGCCGGATATCGGGCCAGACCGATGAGCAATTGCGGGAAATCATTGCCAATACCTATGGCCAGATTGCGCTGATCGATCACAACGTGGGTCGGCTGTTGATCGCGTTGGAAGAAGCGGGCCTCGCGGACGACACCTATGTGGTTTACATTTCGGACCATGGTGACTGGCTTGGCGATCATGGCCTCATTCTGAAAGGGCCGATGCACTACGAAGGTCTGTTGCGTGTGCCAATGATCGTGCGCGGTCCGGGCATCGCCGCGAATACGGTGGTGGATGAACCGGTTTCGACCTTGGATCTGACGGCAACGTTCTGTGATTGGGCGGGTGTCAGCCCGGGTTTGCCGCAACACGGCCAAAGCCTGTGCCCCGTGCTGCAGGAGCAGGCCACGCGGGCCTACGCGATGAACGAGTGGCAATTGCTGCCTACGCGAACCGGGGTGGGACTGTCGTTGCGGACCGTACGCACCAAGACGCACAAGCTGACCCTGGATCTGATTTCTGGTGCAGGGGAACTCTATGATCTGGCAGAGGACCCGGATGAGCTGTGCAACCTGTTCGAGGACCCAGGCGCTACGACGATCCGCCAAGAGCTGGAAACCTACCTTGATGCGCGACCAGACGATATCGGCGCAGATCGCCAACAGGTGGGCATGGCATAGCCGATCCGCGCCCACCATTCGTAGCAAGATTGATCCGGAAGACGTAGTTCCTATACGAAAGTGAAGCGGTAAACCGGTTCCCGCCAGAGCATCATCATGTCACCCCAACTTCTTGGAGACATGAACATGCACTGGAAGACCAAAATCATCATGGTGACTTCTGTCTTCGGACTGATCACCGGTTCGCTTGGGGCTGCAACCCCAACCGAAAAAGAACGCTACACAGAAGCGATGGCCCACCAAGCGACGGCCCCAGAGTTGACGGTGGCCGGTCTGCGGGCCCTTGCGGACGAAGGATATGCCCGCGCCATGGATCGTTTGGCCTATATGACCTTCAAAGGGATTGGCACGCCACAGGAAGCAGATGTCGCGATTGCCCTGTACTTGCAAGCCGTTGCTGCGGGGCGGACAAGTTCGCTTGTATCGCTTGGCAAAGTCTATCTGACGATGGGAGAGCACCAAAGTGCCCGCGATACACTGCGCGAGGCGTCTGACGCCGGGCACATCAAGGCCGAAGCTGTGCTTGCGTGGGCGCATTCAACCGGTCGATTAGGCCCGTTGTCCAATCCCGAGACGGGGTTCGACGCATTGGTCACCCTTGCATCCGCAGATGCACGCGACGCCCAAATGTACCTGTTGGATGCGGCGACCAAAATCAACAGAACACCGCCGAACCTGGTCGCAGTGTTGGATCGTTTGCATGCATTGCATGACGCGGGCGACAGCAAGGCGGCCGAGGCCTTGGCGCGGTTTTACCGCATGAACGACCATCCACGCGGCACGCTGGCAACCCGGGCCGAGTTGTTGAACACGACCGGCATCCGCAACAAGGTGCGGGTGGAAGAGGGATTGTATCTGGCCCGGGACCGACAGCCAAAACAGTTTTGGACCGCTTCAGAGCAGCTTGTTGAAAGCGCGGCGCCGGACGTTTACGCACGGGGCCTGTTCGTCGCCGCCCGCATCAACAAGAATGCCTATGTGCGTATCGTGCAGAAGGAACTGGCGGCCTTGGGCTATGCGGTTGGACCGGCAAGCCCCTACATGAACCGTCCGCTCATCCGGTCGCTGAACCAGTTTTGTCGCGACCATGACATCTATGAGAGTTGCCGCCGGGGGCCGTTGAAATCCAGCGCGATCAAGGCCGTGGCGGTCAAGCTCGCCGAAGTCCGCCAACCGATCTGAATGCGTGGAAGGGGTTCTGTTGTCAAGACAAGGGCAGGGCCTAGCCGATCATGAATTTTGAACTGAACGGCAAACTCGCGGCGCCCATGGCTTTCGGGGACATCTGAAGTTCCCCGACCTTGGCCGTGATCCCGTCATGCAGGGCTTCAAGTTCGGTAGCCAACTGCGCGCAAATCTGCTTGGGGGCATATGATGACACGATCACCGTACTGACGGGCAAGAACATCGAGGCCGCCGATAGCGATGCGCTCAACACGCCGACGCAATCAGCGAGCCAGTCTTTTTGCACTTGTCCAAAATCCGGCCAATCCATCCCGCGCGCCCAAAGCGCGCTACTGTCGGCAAGGTCGGGGCCCAAGCTTTGCTCAAGCGCGATCAGCCCCATCGGGTTGCTTGCTGGGGCCGTACTTTGGAAAATCTGGTGGTTCAGCACCAACCTGTGGTGCAATCGGGCGCCGACATAGAAAAACAGGTAGTCATCCAGCGACTTGGCTGCGCCAAACATGCTTTCACCAGCGGCGGCAGCCGTGATGTCGTTTTGCACGTAAACCTCGATACCCAATGCCTCTTCGATTTCTTGGCCGATGACATCCAGCCGTTTTTCCAGCCCGGCGGGACCCAGTGCCAATTCTTCGCGGTCCTCCGGTAGGGCCAGTCCGACCCCGGCGAGGCGCCCCGCATCGCTGTTGGGCAGGACATCCAGCGCGCGCCGCACGGTTTCCACCAGATCCGAATGATTGGTGGGCGCCTCGGCCACGTCGACTGGCAGGGTCGTGTGGAATTTCACTTGGCCGACGAAGTCGATCAACACGACATCGGTGTGGCGATGGCCCAGGCTGATGCCGACGGAATACGCCCCATCCGCATGCAGCGACAGGGGAATTGTGGGCGGGCCCATGCGGCCTTTCTGCGCTTTGCCCTTGGCCACCAACCCGTCCTGCTCCAATGATCGGACGATCACCGACACCGTTTGTGCAGATAGTCCCGTGCGCTGACCGATTTCCATCCGCGACAACCCTTTGTTCTGCAACAGCAGCGACAGCACCAAGCGTTCGTTATAGCTGCGGACGCTGGTGGCGTTCATTCCGCTGGAACGGTCTGCAATGCGGATCGGGTTCGGGGGCGCAAATCGCATATCGGGCATGTCAGTCCCCCCAACCGATATTCTTGACCTCTTGCGCAAGGCTGAGCCCAAGCGTTTCATGCGCCTCCCGGCTCAGATGAAAGCCGTCGGCAGGGTCGGACACGATGACTGTGGCCGCGTCAAAGAAATGCACTTCTAGCGAGTCCGATATAACCTCGAATTCATGGGCCAGCTGGTGGCTTTTCTGTTGTGCTCCGGAAAAGATACCTTCCCATTCGCCGATATCATCCAGCATGGGGGGCGGCGCCACGACAAGGATTTCGGGCACGTGGCCACCGGGGCCGGGGGCCAGCTCTTTGATGTCATGAACCAGGCAGCCGATGCCCATAGCAACTTCTGTGGCGGGTTGACCAAACCGGGATTTCAGATCGTTCGTGCCGAGCATCAGGATAATCAGATCAAGCGGGGCGTGACTCATCATGCACGGGCGCAGATAGGTCCGCCCGTTCTTGAGATCACCTTCAATGGGATCGTTGTGCACCGTTGTCCGCCCGCTCAAGCCTTCTTCCAGCACGTACCAATCCGGACCAAGTGCGCGGCTCAGTACGCCCGGCCAACGGTCTTCTGGCCCGAACCGGTCCAGAGGGGTACCGCCAGGCATTTGGCCGTGCGTATTTGAGTCGCCAAAGCAAAGTACTGTTTTCAAAACGATTTTCCGCTTGCCATAATCCGCCGCGATCGGTCGAGTATCGAGAGTTTCCCCGCAACATGTCATTGGCAATGCGCGGCGGCAATCAAAAATACTTATTCACTCAACATGAATAAGTATTGACTTGAGAGAGAATCCGGGCTTTCAAAGCGACCGGAGGAGACTGGCAAACACAGTTTCGACAGGTGCTTTTGGCACAGCTTAGAAAGCGGTTTCGGGCCGTTTCTGAGGTCGGAATTGTGAGGCCGCCGGTCACGGAACACAAATCTTGGGAGGTCATCCAAATGCACACATCCATCCTCAGAACCCTTGGCGCAGCATTTCTTGCGTCGACAAGTCTTGTGGCGCCAGTCCTGGCATCGGACGTGAGTCTGATGGCGGGTGTCGAACCGCGTCCAGAGGGCAACAGCATGGTCCCGGCCGGTGCGTTCCAGAAAGAGGGTCCTTGGAAAATCGCGATGAGCCATTTCGGCGTGAACGCGAACACCTGGACCGTACAGACTGCACATGAAGCCCAAGGTATCGCGGATGGCGACGCGCGGATTGGCGAATTCATCATGCTGGATGCCAATTTCGATCAGGCCAAACAGGTGGCCGACATCGAGGATCTGTTGGCACAGGACCCTGATGTTCTGATTGTCATGCCCGTCACGGCGACCTCTGCCGATACCGGGATCCAGAAAGCTGTGGATGCAGGCATACCCGTGGTGGTTCATACCGGTCGGACAGAAAACCAGAATTTCACGGTCGATATTCAGGGTGGAGCAGAAAACTTTGGCCGTGTCATGGGCGACTTTCTGGTGGACCAGCTGGGCGGTGATGGCAAGATTTGGGTTCTGCGGGGTTTGCCGTCGCATCCAGAGGACATCAATCGCTACAATGGCCTGATGCAATCGCTGGAAGGCACCAGCATTGAAATCACGCAAGAAGACCATGGCAGCTGGGTCTACGATCTTGGCAAGAACCTGTGCGAAACCTTCTATTTGAATGATCCGCAGGTGGACGGCATCTGGTCATCCGGTGCTGACATGACGCGGGCTTGCGTGGATGTCTTGACCGAGTTTGGCGCTGATATTCCGCCGATCACCGGGGAGGGCAACAATGGCTTCTTCGGCCAATGGATCGACGTGGGGTATCCTTCGATCGTTGCGGAGTACAGCCCGTCGCAAGCCGCCGCTGGCGTGCGTGCGGCCGTCGCCCTGCTGGAAGGCGAAGCGTTGCACAAGCATTACATCTATGAGCCCGAAGGCTGGGATGTCGAGAAAGCAAAACAATACTACCGTGCCGATCTGTCGGCGAACGTCTGGTGGCCCACGGAACTGACCGAGGACACGCTGCAGGCGCTCTACGGCAACTGACGTACTCCCCGTCAGTGACGCTCTCGCGGGGCTATGCCCCGCGGGAGCACAAATGTTTCAACGGAAAGATCATGCACTCGAACCCACTCGTCTCGATCAGAAACGTCACCAAGGCGTTCGGCTCCAACATTGCCGTGGCCGATGCAAACCTGGCTTTGGCGCCGGGGCGTGTGCATGCCCTGATGGGTGAAAACGGCGCCGGCAAATCCACCCTGATGAAAATCCTTGCCGGGGTACATCGGCCGGACAACGGGTCGGTCGAACTCAATGGAAAATCGGTTTCGTTCCAGACCCCCAAGGACGCGCTGGCGGCTGGGGTGTCCACCGTGTTCCAAGAGCTTTCTCTGCTGCCAAACTTGACGATCAGCGAGAACATGTTTCTTGGCAAAGAGATACTGGGGCCGATCGCAACGTTAAACCGTGCGGCGATGAACGAAGAAGCCGGGCGCGCCCTTGCCGATTTGGGCCTATCCATTGATCCCAATACACAAGTCGCTGACCTGACCATCGCCCAGCGGCAATTCGTGGAAATTGCCCACGGCATCAAGGCAGATGCCGATGTATTCATTTTGGATGAGCCCACCGCCGCATTGAACGCAGCGGATGTAGAGGTGCTCAACACGCAAATCCGCAAGCTGAAGGCAGCCGGCAAGGCGATTGTCTATATTTCGCACCGCATGGACGAGATCTTTGACATCTGTGACGATGTCACGGTCATGAAGGACGGCTATGTCGTGGCCACCAAGCCGCTGGCCGAACTGACACCGGACAAGCTGATTGCGTTGATGGTCGGCCGTGAATTGAAGGACCTGTTTCCAGCGCGGGCGCAGTCCACAGGCGACGTCATCTTGTCTTGCGCTGATCTCAGGGTCGCGCCGGCAAGCGCTCCGGTCGCATTCGATTTGCGGCGCGGTGAAATCGTTGGCATGGCGGGGCTGGAAGGCCAAGGACAACACGAAATCGTACGGGCCTTTATCGGTCAGCACAGCGCAGCAAGCGGCACAATAAAGGCTGGCCGCGCGACGTTTTCCTTGCCTTTGAGTGACAGCAACGGAGTGCGGCAGATGCAGGCTGCGGGCGTCGGTTTTGTGCCCGAGGATCGCAAGGAAGAGGGCTTGCTGCTGAACGCTTCCATTCGTGAAAACATCGGCATCAGCCTGCAGGCTGCTCGGCCCGCTTGGGACCTGCTGGCCGCCTTGAAAGGTGTGGTTTCGGAAACCATGCAGCGGCTTAACGTGAAGGCCAGCAGTCCGGCAGTTGATGTGGGCACCTTGTCAGGCGGGAACCAGCAAAAGGTTCTGTTGGGCCGCTACCTGGCCACCGACCTGGACGTCCTGATCATCGAAGAACCCACACGCGGGGTCGACATTGGCGCCAAGGCAGAAATCTACAAGATCCTTCGCGATCTCGCCAACAGCGGCAAGGCCATCCTTGTCCTGTCACGAGAGACCATCGAACTTATCGGCCTGTGTGACCGGCTGCTTGTTATCCATGGCGAACAGATCGTGCAGGACATGCCGGGCGACACCGCCACCGAACACGCCATTCTCGAAGCGGCCCTTCGAACATGACGCCACAGCAAGATACCAAAGTGAAAAATGCAATGCTGGGAAAGCTGACACTTCAAACCTCGCGCCAGGGCAACTGGCTGGCCCCATTGGTGATCATTGTCGCGGTGACGGCGCTTTTGATCGCCACGACCGTGGATTTCGCAACACCGCAAAATGCGTCCAACCTGTTGGCGCAGGCGATGCCCCTGATCATCGTGGCCATTGGCCAGATGATCGTGATTGTTCTGGCGGGCATGGATCTGTCGGTCGGGTCGATTATCAGTATGACCACGGCAATCCTGGCCCTGGACGGGGCGCCCATCGCGCTGATTCCACTCGCGTTTGCCGCGGCGCTGCTCGTTGGACTGGTCAACGGCATTGCAATCGTGAAGTTGAACGTGCACCCGATCATCGCGACGCTGTCGATGCAGTTCATCGTGTTGGGTGTCGCCCAGCTGCTGCGCCCGGTGGCCGGTGGGTCGGTGCCAGATTTTGTCGTGACCATGGTGACAGGCAGTGTTCTGGGCATTCCGGCCCCGGTTTTCTGGGCCGTGTTCATTGTGGGCCTTGGCTGGAAGATCCTGCATGGATCGCGGTTCGGGCTACACTTGTTTGCCATCGGCGGTGGGGTGTCATCGGGTCAAACGGACGCTGCTGAAAACTATGGGATCCCCGCCGCGCGCAACATCATCATCGCTTACCTGCTCAGCGCTTTTTTCGCGGGTCTGGCTGGTTTTTTCGTGGCGGGCCGGATCGCGTCAGGTGATCCGGGCGTAGGCTCGCAATTCGCCTTGGATTCGATCACCGCCGTTGCGATCGGAGGCACGCAACTGTCGGGAGGTGTCGGAAGCCTGCATGGCACAATCTTGGGTGCGGTTTTGATGGCGCTGCTGGCCAATGGCATGAACCTTGCCAACCTGTCAGCCTTTCTGCAGGGCGCGATCAAAGGCGCCATCCTGCTGATCGTGGTTGCGCTTCAGTCACGTAAGAAAATGGGGCTGTGATCATGGAACATGCCCTGCAGCGCGCGTTACGCATTCCGCCCGCCTACTTTGTCTTTGCAGCTCTTCTCGCAACGCTCTGGATCACGAAACCCCAGTTGATGAACGCCAACGTGCTGGGCATCTTTGCCCGGCAGGTGGCACCGCTGGGCATCTTGGTGCTTGGGCAGCTTTTGGTGATGCGTGTCCGGTCCATCGACCTGTCGGGCGCCGGTGTGCTTTTGCTGATCAACTACATGATCGCCTCCGGAGCTTTGGGCGAATTGTCCCTTGCCGGGATCATTATGGTGTCTCTGGCCATCGGGTGCCTCGTCGGCGCGTTCAATGGCTATCTGGTGGCGGAACGCCGTGTGTCCGCCGTGATCGCGACGTTGGCGGTGACGGTTATTCTGACCGGTTTTGTTCAGTTCCTGGCCAGCGGCAAACCCCCGGGCAACATGCCCGACCTGATGAACGATCTATACAAGACGAAATGGGGCCCGGTGCCGGCGCCCGTAGCGCTTTGGGTGGTGTTGACCGCTGTGATGGCAGTGTTCCTGTCCCGGTTTGTGTACGGACGGTTCGTAATGGCCGTCGGGGAAAACCCCACGGCATCGCATTTCTCCGGCGTGCCGGTCGCACGCACGGTGATGACTGCGCACGTACTGGCGGGCTTTTTCGCCGGGTTGGCGGCTTTGGTTCAATCATCGTCCGTTGCCGTAGGCAGTCTGCGTTTAGGGTTAGAAATGCCAATCGACGCGGTCGCCGCGACGATATTGGGGGGCGTCATTTTTGGCCGCGGCGATGGCGGTGTCTGGGGCCCGTTTTTCGGCGTTTTGTGTTTTGCGTTGCTGTTTGTCGTCATGACCAGCTTCGGTGTGCCCGAACCCGGCAAGCAGATTGCCCGGGGACTCATCATCTTGCTGGCCGCCGTGTTCTACGGCCTCAGCACAAAGCCCGCATAAGCCCTGAATGGAGGAGATCAAATGACCGAGAAACGCATCATGTGCTTTGGAGACTCCCTGACCTGGGGCTGGATACCGGTGGCTGAAGGCGTGCCCACCACGCGCTATCCGGCAGATGTGCGCTGGACCGGTGTACTGCAGGCCGAGCTCGGCAGCGACTTCGTCATCATCGAGGAAGGGTTGAGTGCGCGCACGACATCGCTTGATGACCCGACGGATCCGCGGCTGGATGGCAGCGCGTATTTGCCATCAGCCTTGGCCAGCCATTTGCCTTTGGATCTGGTGATCCTGATGCTTGGCACCAATGATACCAAAGCCTATTTCCACCGAACACCCTTTGAAATCGCCGCCGGTATGTCGAAACTGATCGGTCAGGTTTTGTCATCTGGCGGCGGTGTGGGCACAGCATATCCGGCGCCTCAGGTTCTGGTCGTGGCACCGCCACCACTCACACCCATGCCACATGCTTACTTCCAGTCGCTGTTCGAGGGTGCCCATGAAAAATCGGCCCAGTTCGGTCGGCTTTATGGCGATCTGGCGGATTTCATGAAGGTCGACTTTCTGGATGCCGGGCAATTCATTTCAACCGACGGCGTGGATGGCATACACTTCACCGCGGAAAACAATCGTGTTCTGGGGCAAGCCTTGACCGAAAAGGTGCGTGGCATTTTGGCGGATGCCGATCCTGTAAAGGTGGCTTAGACACGGGTATGTCGCGCAGCAGATGGGTCTGCCTTGCGCACCGGGCCCTCAGATGCCGCGGGCTCGAGAGAACTGTCTAAAATCCGTCCGCAAGACACCGTGCATTTTCGCGGTTATGGCGAAGTTGCCCGCCGGGCTCGTCTTGGCGCTTGCAATACCGCCGGAACGCCGCAAAGGATGGTCTCCGACCGCGACGTGATCGGAGAAGTGCGATGTCAATCACCGCGAGCATCACTCATGTGACGCATTACAAGTATGATCGCCTCGTGACACTGGGCCCTCAGGTGATCCGGTTGCGACCCGCTCCGCATTCGCGCACCCGCGTGATATCGCACAGTCTGAAGGTCGCGCCGGACACGCATTTTGTGAACCATCAGCAAGATCCGTACGGCAACTGGCTGGCGCGCTTTGTCTTTCCCGAACCGGTGCGCGAATTCAAAATCGCCGTTGATCTGGTGGCCGACATGTCGGTGTACAACCCGTTCGATTTCTTCGTGGAAGAGAGCGCCACAAGCTATCCGTTTGCCTATGACGCTGATATTGCGCCGGACCTGAGCATTTACCTGCAATCGGAACCGGTGGGGCCACTATTGTCCCGCTTCCTGGCCAGTGTGCCGCGCAGTAAAGCCCCGATCATAGATTTTCTGGTTTCACTGAACAGTCGTCTGTCGCAAGAGATCACGTATGAAATCCGCATGGAGCCCGGGGTTCAGACCCCCGAAGTGACGCTTGGGCGCGCGGCCGGATCATGCCGGGACAGCAGCTGGCTTCTGGTGCAGGTGTTGCGCAACCTCGGCTTGGCCGCGCGGTTTGTCTCAGGCTATCTCATTCAATTGAAACCGGACCTGAAAGCACTGGATGGCCCGCAGGGCACAGACGTTGATTTCACGGACCTGCATGCCTGGGCCGAGGTGTACCTGCCGGGCGCAGGTTGGGTCGGGCTGGACCCGACGTCGGGTTTGCTGACTGGCGAAAGTCATATTCCTTTGGCCGCAACCCCGCACTACCGCCACGCGGCTCCGATTGCCGGACTGGCGAGCGCAGCAGACGTCGATTTTTCTTTCGATATGCAAGTGCGTCGCACCGCTGAACATCCGCGGATCACCAAGCCGTTTTCTGACACCGCGTGGGACGCATTGAATGCGTTGGGGCGCAACGTGGATGCCCGGCTTCAGTCAGGGGATGTGCGCTTGACCATGGGCGGTGAGCCCACGTTTGTCTCGATCGACGATTTCGAAGGGGCAGAATGGAATTCGGCGGCGGTCGGTCCCACCAAGCGGCGTTTGGCAGATGACCTGATGCGCCGCTTGCAGGGTGCGTTTTCCACAGGCGGGCTGCTGCATTACGGGCAGGGCAAATGGTACCCTGGCGAGACGCTGCCGCGATGGACCTTTTCCTTGTACTGGCGCAAGGACGGCGAGCCGATCTGGCACGACCCGGCGCTGCTGGCACGCGAGGACGCCGGCGACGATGTTGGTCCACCACAAGCCGAGGCGCTGTTGAATGCGGCAGCGCAGTTCCTTGGGGTGCCGGTCGCCAACGTGCTTCCGGCCTACGAAGATCCAGCGGAATGGATTTTGAAAGAATCCAATCTTCCAGAGAACGTGTCACCAGAAAACTCCAAACTTGATGATGCCGAAGAACGTGCACGCATTGCCCGCGTTTTTGAGCGAGGGCTGACACAACCTGCCGGTTACGTGCTGCCCGTACAGCGTTGGCAATCCCGGGCCAGCAGCGGCTGGATGTCCGAGGTATGGAGGCTGCGGCGCGGCAAGGTGTTCCTGGTGCCCGGCGACAGTCCGGTCGGGTATCGGCTGCCTTTGGGTACATTGCCATATCTTGCACCCACCGCCATGCCTTTCGTTGTTCCTCAGGACCCCACAGACGTCCGGCCGCCTTTGCCAAAAGCCGAGGACCTGGCGCCGCGGCGGGGGCCGGGGCCGGAGCAGGGCGTTGCATTTCGTACGGATACACCGGCTGGCCAGAACCGGGTGGAACAGACGCTGTCCAACGATCTGGATGGTCCGGTTCGCACCGCGATGTCGGTTGAGCCTCGCGAAGGACGACTTTGTGTTTTTCTGCCTCCGGTCAATACGTTGGAAGACTATCTTGAACTGATCGCCGCGGTCGAGGCCGCTGCGAAGAAAACCGGTCAGAAGGTTCTGATCGAAGGATATCCGCCGCCCGGCGATCCACGGATCAACGTCATGCGCATCGCGCCTGATCCTGGTGTGATCGAAGTGAACATTCACCCATCGTCAAACTGGGAAGAGTGCGTTGCCATCACCGAGACCGTTTATGAACAGGCCCGCCAAAGCCGTTTGGGCACCGACAAGTTCATGCTGGATGGGCGGCACACAGGAACAGGTGGCGGCAACCACGTGGTGGTCGGCGGGGCCACCACCGCCGACAGCCCATTTTTGCGCCGCCCCGATCTTTTGAAAAGCCTGATCCTGTTTTGGCAGCGTCATCCCAGCCTGTCCTATCTGTTTTCGGGCACGTTTGTCGGACCCACGTCGCAAGCGCCGCGCGTGGACGAGGGGCGCCAAGACGGTCTGTACGAGCTGGAGATCGCGCTGGATCAGATCTGGCCCCCCGGCCAGGGTCAGACACCGCCGCCGTGGTTGACCGACCGGTTGTTGCGCAATGCTCTGATCGATGTCACGGGCAACACACATCGAACCGAAATCTGCATCGACAAACTCTTTTCTCCGGACGGACCAACCGGGCGGTTGGGTCTGGTCGAGTTCCGCGGCTTTGAAATGCCACCCAACGCCCGCATGAGCCTGGCTCAGCAAGTACTGATCCGGGCCATCATCCTGCGCTGTTGGGAAGCGCCCTTGTCCGGCCATCTGACGCGCTGGGGTACAGCGTTGCATGATCGCTTCATGATGCCCGCCTTCCTTTGGGAAGATTTCCTGGACGTATTGGACGACCTGGCCGGGCATGATCTGGCGCTCGATCCTGCATGGTTCAAGGCGCAGGCCGAGTTTCGTTTTCCGTTCTGCGGGGAAGTGACCTATGAGGGCGCAACGCTGGAGCTGCGTCAAGCGCTGGAACCTTGGCACGTGATGGGCGAGACCGGTGCGATTGGCGGCACCGTGCGCTACACCGACAGCTCGACTGAGCGGCTGCAAGTGATGCTGAAAAGTCCAAGCCCGGATCGCTACATTGTCACGGCCAATCGGCGCGCCGTGCCGTTGACGCCGACGAAGACCACGGGCGAACATGTTGGGGCCGTCCGGTTCAAAGCGTGGAAACCGCCGATGTCCCTGCATCCGGTGCTGGAGGTCGATGCGCCGCTGACATTTGATATTTATGACACCTGGTCCGGGCGCTCGCTGGGCGGATGCAAGTACCATGTTGCGCATCCGGGCGGACGCAACTTCGACACGTTTCCCGTCAACGGCAATGAAGCAGAGGCGCGCCGACTGAGCCGGTTCGAAGCGATGGGTCACAGCGGCGGCAGCTTTGCTCCGGCCGCGGAACGCCCGCATCCCGAGTTCCCGATGACGCTTGACCTTCGGCGCCGACCTGGGCTGTGATCCTTAGGTCATGGATACGAGCCCTCGACAAACCGACGCGCTTGAGGATTTGACCGCGAGCTATGCCGCGCAAGTCCTTGAAGGCGACGCGCACAGCGATGAAATGCTGTCGCGTGACGGCGCCGTGCGGCCGGTCTGGCAACGATTTGCGAAACATCTGGCTCACCTGACGCCCGAGCAGTTGTCGGCGCGGTTCGCCCGCGGTGACCAGTATCTGCGCGATGCCGGCGTGCTGTACCGGCAGTATGACGAAAGCCTGTCCAGTGAACGAGAATGGCCGCTAAGCCATATTCCCGTGCTTCTGGATGAAGCGGAATGGGCGCATATCTCGCACGGCCTGATCGAGCGCGCCGAATTGCTCGAGTTCGTGTTGCGCGACTTTTACGGGGAAAACGAATTGGTGCGGAGCGGGCAATTGCCGGCGACGCTGCTCAGCCAGAACCCAGCATGGCAACGCCCGATGGTCGGATCTGTACGCTCTGAAGCCCCGTTGTTGAACTCGATTTCGTTCGAAATAGGTCGAGGCCCGGATGGAAAATGGTGGGTTATCAGCGACCTGATCGAAGCGCCGTCAACGGCCGGGTTCGCGATTGAAAACCGTATCGCGACATCGCGCGTCTTCCCGAACTTCTTCCAGCAACTGAACATTCGCCGCCTTGCCGGTTTTTTCCAGCAGTTTCAGGAACGGCTTTATGCCTTGAAAGGCTCGGGCGCCGGCGAGATCGCGTTGTTGTCGCCCGGGCCCATGAATCAGGACTATGCTGAACACGCATATCTGGCCCGCTACCTTGGGCTTTTGCTGGTCGAAGGGGACGATCTTGTTGTTCGCGACGGTCAGGTGATGGTGCGCACCGTGGCAGGAGCGAAACCTGTTCAGCTGATTTGGAGCCGGCTGCCAAGCGCCATGCTGGATCCGTTGGAGTTGAAGCCCGACTCGATGCTTGGCACACCGGGTCTTGTTCAGGCGGTGCGCGATGGCACGGTCACTATGGTCAACATGCTGGGAGCAGGGGTGCTGGAAACGCGTGCCCTGATGGCGTTCCTGCCCAAGATTGCGCGGCAAAGGCTGGGTCGCGGATTGGCCATGTCCAATATCGCCACATGGTGGTGCGGGCAGGACGCACAGCGCGACTATGTGTTATCCCATGCGCGGACCATGATGGTGGGCCATGCGTTTTCGACCCGGCCTTTGATGGCTGATATGTCGACAATCACGCTTGGCGCAGCCGAACCCAACGTGGTCGATGCCATTACCAGAAAGTTGCGTGATGCCGGGCATACGCTTGTGGGCCAAGAGGCCGTAACACTGTCGACGACGCCTGTTTTTGAGAACGGCGCCTTGGTGCCGCGTCCCATGAGCATTCGGATTTCGTTGGGTCGGCTGGGCAGCGACTGGTCCGTCATGCCCGGCGGCTATGCCCGCATCAGCGCGGCGAGC